>JAMCVO010000107.1 GCA_023475715.1 Actinomycetota bacterium | reverse complement strand
TATATATATTATTTATCCAATTTTAAAGTAAAATTTAAAGATTTTTTGATTTTGTAGAAGAAATTTAAAAGAGAAGGTAAATTTAAACTGAAATTTCAATTATATTTTCTTATGTCTGAATTGCTGGAGGTAAAAATGAAAAGTAAGTTATTTTTAATTGTTGCAGTTGTTCTGACAGTTATACTGGGTATTACTGTTTCTATGGTAGGATGTAAAGCAACTACAACAGAGACAACAGCTGCTGAAACTACAGTAGCTGAAACCACAACTGCAGAGACAACAGCCACCGAAGCAACAACTGCTGCAACCACAGCTTCAGAAGTTACAGGCACATTTAGTATTACAGCATTTGAAGGCGGTTTTGGTGTTGACTGGATAAAAGAGGCCATAAAGGTATTCAGTGCAAAGTATCCCAAGGTTACAGTTAATTTCACATATGACCCTAAGACTGCTGAAGAGTTAGCGCCTTTATTTGTTGCAGGTACTCCACCAGACGTTTGTATGCCAGGGCACCTTTTTGATTTGTGGGGAGCAATTCGTGAAGGACAAATTAAACCATTGGAAAAATATTTAAATGATAGCAACGCAATAGATAAAGATATTAAATGGATTGATACATTTGAGAAAGGGACTTTTGCAGCTCAATCAACCGAAGATCATATATGGTATACACCTATGTTTTCTAATTCAAATGGCTGGTGGTACAATAAAACCGTATGGGATAAGAATGGCTGGACTCCACCAAAAACCTGGGATGAAGCCTATACTCTTTTTGATGCAATGAAAAAAGCTGGGGTAGGTCCTATTGCTAACCAAGGTATATATCCAATATATATAAGATATATATATGCCAGAATTCATAGCGAGGTTTGCAGGACCAAAAAAACTGGAGGCTTGCTTTAATATGGCTCCTAATTCATGGACAGACCCGGAAGTAGTAAAAGCATTTGCATTTATTAAAGATCTGGCAGATAAATATTTTGAAGCAGGAAATTTAGGTATGAATCATACACAATCACAAACTGAAGTGATGATCGGTAAGGCAGGAATGATTGCATGCGGTGACTGGTTTCCTAAGGAGATGACAGAAGTTTGGCCCGAAGGTGTTGAAATAAGAGGGACAGGTTTTCCATTTTTTGAAGACAGCTCATATCCTCAAAATGTTTATACTCTAGACCATGACTCAGCTACATTTTGGGTTATTCCAGAAAAAACCACCCAGGAAGCACTTGCTGTTGATTTCTTAAAGATTTTATACTCTGAACAAATACAAAAATTTACTGTTAATAATACTGGTGCTAGAACAGTTTATGACGGGTCTATGCAGTGGTTACCTGATAACAAGTTTGGCCAAGCTGTTAAAAGTATGTGGGAACATTATCAAGGAGCAGCTTATACTATTTCTCATCGTGAGACTTTTGATATTTGGTATCCAAGTATTTCTAAAGTGATTGAGGATAGTCTTTTAGAAATGCTTAACGGCAAAGAAACCCCGGAAGATGTTTGCAAAGCTATTCAAAAAGCATGTGATGACTATAAAGCTGATTCTAAAAATATTCTTCACAAATTCAGTTTAGGAATTTAATAAAAAGGATTTTTAGTTGATAGAAACAGGATTTTCTATAAAGAGAAAAAATAGAAAACCAATAAAGGGGCTGGGAAGATTTAGCCTTCCCTATAGGATGGCAGTTATCTTTCTGGCCCCTGCTGCAATAATATATTTTATATTTGTAATTATTCCTCTTGCAAGAGTTTTTAAACTCTCGTTTTATGACTGGAGAGGAATATCGGCAGGATCTGAAAAATTCATTGGAATTAAAAATTTTGTAGAATTATTTCATGACAATATATTCTGGAGAGCGCTATTTAACAATTTTTCACTTTTTATACTTGTAATTTTCTTATCAGTTGTAATTGCCCTATTTTTTGCCTACATGCTTGCAAACAAAATAAAAGGAACTGGATTCTATAAAGCCACCTGGCTCTTTCCAAATATGCTTGGAGATATAGTTGTAGTTACAATCTGGCTTTTTATATTTCACCCGACAATGGGAATGTTAAACTTTTTTTTAGATAAAATAGGAATTAATGTTGGTGCAACTGCCTGGCTTGGCCAATCAAGTACTGCCCTGATTTCTGTCGCTTTACCTATGATCTGGAAATATATGGGACTTTACATAATACTATTTTTAGCTGCAATCCAGGAAATACCTGATTCGTTTGTAGAAGCGGCTAAAATAGATGGTGCATCCAAGACACAGGTGTTCTTTAAAATAGTTTTACCACTTCTAAAGCCGACAATAGCAGTAGCTGTAGTATTTATGATGTTTAATAGTTTTAGCGTCATATTTACTTATATAAAGTTCTTAACAGAGGGAGGGCCTTATAGGTCAACAGAGGTACTGCCAACATATATTTATCAGGTTGGATTTGAACTGCACAGGTTTGGTTACGGATCAGCCATAAGTGTTGTTGCTTTTATTTTTGTTTCCATTATTGCTGTATTTGTTATAAGAGTGCTTATGAGTCAAATAGTTCGTGGGGAGAAAGGTTTTTAGAACATATTATGATAACACAAGGTAGCAAACTTAATAAAAAACTAAGATATATTGCATCAGGCATACCAATACAGCTGCTATCAATTATTTATAGCCTTATAGTCCTGGTTCCGGTTTCCTGGGCGGTTGTATCATCTTTACGTACAAGTATTGATTTTTTTACAAATCCCTTTGGTCTGCCTTCAAAATTTCTGTACCAGAATTTTATTAGTGCCTGGAATGAAAGCAATGTGGCAATTTATTTTAGAAACAGCCTTTTTCTAACAGTGGTTTCAGTTTTTTTAATAGTCTTAGTTTCCTCATTTGCTGCTTATGCTTTAACCAGACTAAAATTTGCTGGTAGAGTTCCAATTCTAATTATTTTTGTAAGTGGGTTGTTTGTTTCTCCAGTCTTGCTTATTCTTCCTTTATTTCTTCTACTTAAGGACCTATGTATACTGGGAACATATACTGGCCTTATTCTGGTTTATGTTGCCTATTCTCTACCGTTTACTATTTTTATTCTAACCCCATTCTTTAATGCAATTCCCCAGGAATTGGAAGAAGCAGCATTCCTAGATGGGGCGTCACACTTTCAGGTATTCTTTAAGGTAGTCGCACAACTGGCAAAACCTGGCCTAATTCTTGCAACAATATTTAATATTTTTGGTGTATGGAATGAATTCTTTATTGCATATGTTCTAATAAGTAATGAGAAACTAAGGACGTTACCAGTAGGAATTGCTCTTATACTTGTTAAGCAGCATTATGCTGCAAATTATGGAAAACTTTTTGCTGCAGTAGTAATAGCAGTTGCTCCAATAGCTATTTTATATCTTATTTTTCAGCGTAAGTTAACAGGAGGTCTTCTAACAGGAGCTATAAAAGAGTAGCTAAAGCTGATAATAAAATAAGACTTGAGGAGTTTAAAATGAAAAATAAAACAGTTAAAAATAGCATTAAAAATTATTTTGATAAAAATACTGATGAGTTACTAGATTTTTTAAAAAAATAGCTACAATTATATTTGCTTTATTTTAAAGCAGACTAGCTTTATGGACAATGGAATACCTATAGAATATGTTGGATTGATTTTTAGAAGTGATAAGTATAATTTTCAAAATATGAGATTAAATCTTGAATCAAATATTGATAGGCTAAGAAACAATATATCAAAATACGAGAAGTAGCTATTTGATATTCTTCTTAAAAATGATAATGGAAAATATGTATTGAATAAATTGAATACTAATGGGATTTATAATTGTTTAATAAAAATTAGAAAAATATCATAAATCTTTATATAGCACCTGATGATATAAGCTATGAAAATGGTCAGATCTTTAGTCTAAATGGAGGATATTTAATGCAATGAATAAGATTATATCTGCCAGCAAAGCAGCAGAGATTATAAAAGTATCAATGGAGAAGGAAGCTGGTGGTTTTGCAGGATTGAGTAATCCCGAGGAACTTACAAGTGCAATAGAAAAAAGATTTCTACTCACCGGAAGACCTAAAAGATTGACAATTATATGGTCTGCAGGACAGGGAAATGGGAAAGATAGGGGAATAAATCATTTTGCCTATGAAGGTTTAACAAAGAGAACAATAGGCGGACACTATGGACTATGCCCCAAAATGGCTAATCTAGCGGTTGATAATAAAGTAGAAGCATATAACTTTCCTCAGGGTGTTATTTCTCATCTTTACAGAGATATTGCAGCAAAAAGATTAGGAGTAATAACACATGTAGGTTTGAAAACTTTTGTAGATCCCAGACTGTCTGGAGGGAAAATAAATAAAACTGCAACAGAAGATTTAGTTGAGATCATTGAAATTAATAATAAAATACGGCTATTCTATAAGACTTTTCCTATAAATATTGCACTTATCCGTGGTACATCTGCTGATAAAGAAGGAAATGTATCAATGGAGAAGGAAGCTGGTTCCATAGAGATGTTAACCTTAGCTCTGGCAGCTCATAACAGTGGTGGCAAAATTATTGCACAAGTTGAAAGGATAGTAAAAAGTGAGACGCTCAATCCCTGGATGGTAAAAATACCTTCTATTTTTGTAGATGCTATAGTAATTTCTAAACCTGATAATCACTGGCAAACATTTGATGAGAAATATAATCCAGCTTTTAGCGGAGAAATTAAGATTCCTTCTGACTTTATACCAATGATGCCTTTAAATGAAAGGAAAATAATTTGCAGAAGAGCAATACGGGAGATAAAAAGAGATTCTGTTATAAATCTAGGAATCGGCCTACCTGAAGGTATAAGCATAGTAGCTAATGAAGAAAATGTAACTGATCTTATGAAAGTAACTATTGAAGCAGGTATAATAGGAGGAATTCCTGCAGGTGGTTATAGTTTTGGAGCTTCATACAATCCGGAAGCTATAATTGACCAACCTTACCAGTTTGATTTTTACGATGGAGGGGGACTTGATATAGCTTTTTTAGGAATGGCACAGATAGATAGCTATGGAAATGTAAATGTGTCCAAATTTGGTGGTCGTATAGTAGGTTGTGGTGGATTTATAAATATAAGTCAAAATTCAAAAAAAGTTGTATTTTGTGGTACTTTTACATCAGGAGAACTAAAAATAAAAATAAAAGACAGTAAGCTTAATATAATAAATGAAGGAAAATATAGTAAATTTTTAACCAATGTGGAACATCTTACATTTAGTGGTGAATATGCTTCAGAATATGGGCAAGAAGTATTATATATAACCGAGAGGGCTGTATTTCAGTTAGATAAAAACAAGGTTACTCTTATTGAAATTGCTCCTGGAATTGATTTGCACAAAGACATACTTACCCGGATGGATTTTAAGCCGTTAATTTCTAAAAACCTTAAAAATATGGACTTAAACATATTTAAATAATTTATTTCTGAAAAAAAATAAAGGAGATAATGACGTGATGAAGTCAAGAGAAAGAGTAAAAGCTTCGCTTAATTTTGAGAAGATTGATAGGCTACCTATGGATCTTGGTGGTGGGGTATCAACTCTAACATATGGAGCTTATTTAAGATTGGCGGAATATATAGGTTTAAAAAAACAAAAAGGTGAAATTGGCGAATTTAAGGTAATGGAAACGATCGATGAAGAAATATTAAACATGCTCAAAATAGATTTTAGACATTTATTTTTAAAATCACCAAAAGGATGGCAACCTAAGATATTCAAAGATGGAACATTTGCAGATGAGTGGGGTATAAAATTTAGAGATATAGGTGATTATATAGAAATGATTTATCATCCATTAAAAGATGCAACTATAAACGACTTAGAGACATTTAATTGGCCTGATTTTAGTGACAGTAGCCGCACAGAAGGTTTAAGAGATAAAGCAAAGTGGTTATATGAAAACACCGATTTTGCCTTGGCAACTGGTTCGGTAGGCGGTAGGATTTTTGAACAAGCGCAATGGTTAAGGGGCATGCAAACATTCTTTGAGGATTTATTAATAAATCAGGATTTTGCAGAAGCTTTGATGGATAAATTATTACAGTTACAGAAACAATTTTTTGATTTGTATTTAGATGCAGTTGGTGATTATATTGAGGTAATTTGCATGGGTGATGACCTGGCAACTCAAAATAGTTTATTATTATCACCCCAAACATTTAGAAAAATGATAAAGCCAAAACTATCTGAACTATATAGCCATGTGAAAAAGAAAACAAAAGCAAAAATAATGCATCATTCCTGCGGATCGGTTTTCCCATTGATTGACGATTTAATAGAAATCGGTGTAGATATATTAAATCCTGTTCAGCCTTTGGCAAAAGATATGAATATAGAAAACTTGAAAAAGAAGTATGGAAAAAATATTTGTTTTTGGGGAGGAATAGATGAGCAGAAATTACTTCCCTTTGGCAACCTTCAGGATATTACAGAAGAGGTTGGACGTTTAATAAAAATATTTGGTCGAGATGGTGGATACATATTGGCACCAGCACATAATATACAATCTGATGTAAAACCAGAAAATATTATTAGGCTCTACGAGATTGCTGCAGATTATAAATATTAGGAATAAATTTTTTTACTCTCCTGCAATTTCGTTTTTAGATTTATTATTATAAAGATTTAAGTGCTAAAAATGATATTAGAGAATATATACTCAAAACAATATTATTTTTTAAAAAATTTATTTGGAGGAGGAAAATGAAATATTTTGATGTTCATTGCCATTATAATATTATTCATTATAGAGGAAGAGGTTTAAATGTGCCTGTTGGTTATAAGCCAACTGAATTTTTCGAAAAAGAGCTGATTAAAGTTTGTAAAAGTTTAGACATGGTAGTTGCAGTAAATGGGCTTGGCCGTTGTAATCGTTCTCTGGATATTATAGAGATGAATGATGAAGTAGAAAAGTTTGCTAAAGTCAATGAAGAGTATATTGTTCCTGTTGCATATGTTGACTTAGATTATGATACTCCTTCAATAATTGACAGATTTTTTAAGAAGGGTTTTAAAGGAGTCAAAATAATATGGACAAAGAAACCTTATGATGATATTGCTTATAATGAATTTTATAAACGCTGTGAATATTTTAACATGCCTCTGTTATTTCATACTGGTATTGAAGGTGCTGCAATAGGCAATTGGAAAGAAGGTGCTACATCCTTTAATATGGATCCTTATTTTTTAGAAGCAATAGCAATAAAATTTCCTGATTTAAATATCATTGGGGCACATTTAGGTTATGCAAATTATTCAGTAGCATGTGCTCTGGCAACAGCGATAAAAATTGGACATTCCAAAAGTTGCGAAAACAACGATTATGAGGAAAGCGGAAATCTATTTTTTGATATAAGCGGATCTGATATATCATTAAGAGAAATTCCTGCTGGTGGTTATATTAAAAGAGATATTCCTATCAGTCAATTGGTCTGGGGTATGGATGAACCATTAATTAGATATGAGGAAATAATTGATATTTGGAAGAAATATTTTATAAATATAAATCTAAGTAAAGAAGAACAGGATAGGGTCTTCTATAAGAATGCTTGTAAAATATTTAATATAAAAGTTTAGAATCTATAAATTTCATCGGTTTTAATGATGATACATAAAAAAGAGAATATTAAGTTAATAGTAAACTACTAGTTTTACTAGCAATAAGTTTGTTTTTAAACAATTAGATTATAAAAAGTCATTTTTCTGTTACTTGATAAAAGGAGAGTTAATTTTGGTTCTAAAGAATAAAATATCACTTGTTACTGGTTCAGGTAGTGGAATTGGAAGAAGTATTGCATTAAACTTTGCAAAAGAAGGGTCAATCGTTTTTATTAATGATATAAACAGGGAAAATGCTGAAAATACATGTGCTGAAATAAAAAAGCTCGGGTTCAGATGTTATTTTTACATTGCTAATGTAGGTAATTATACAGAAGTAAAAAAAATGTTTGAATACATTTTTAAAAAAGAGGGAAGGATAGATATTCTTGTAAATAATGCAGGTATACTTAAAGATAAAACCTGCCATAAAATGAGTCATTATCATTGGGATGAGGTAATTAAAGTTAACCTTACAAGCATATTTAATTGTTGTAAGGAAGCAATAATTAATATGAGGAAAAATAACTATGGAAGAATAATTAACATATCTTCTGTAGTGGGGATATGTGGTAATTTTGGGCAAACAAGCTATGCAGCAAGTAAAGCTGGGGTTATTGGTTTTACTAAATCTTTAGCCCGGGAGTCAGCAACGAAATCAATAACTGTAAATGCGGTTGCTCCAGGGTTTATAGAAACTGATATGGTAAAAAAAATCCCGCAGGAATTTATGGAACAATACCTTTCAAGTATTCCCATGAAAAGGACGGGTATTCCAGATGATATAGCAAAGATGGTAACCTTTTTAGCTTCCAATGATGCTAATTACATAACAGGTCAGGTTTTTAATGTTAATGGAGGATATTTTATGTAATGAATAATTATTTCAACAGAAAGGTTGTAGTGATCATAAAGAAAGTATTTTATTTAAATAAATATAAGAATGGAATAAATAATATTCATGGAATATTAGACTTTTTTTAA
>JAMCVO010000653.1 GCA_023475715.1 Actinomycetota bacterium | reverse complement strand
CTATCTGATATTTCTTCAGGTAATCTTATTGTAATAATTTTTGACATATTAAACACCTCTGTATTCTTTGTAATACAAAGAATACATTGTAATTATCTTCTTGTCAAGTTATAGCTTAATTTATCTCAGGATATTGCTGAACTGCTTTGAGGTTAATAATCTTATTTATTGCCTGGCTGAAATAATAACTTAAAAGCCTATCTATTAAAGTATTCTGCTGACTGCTGATAATGACAGGCTCACCCTTTATGCCTCCCAGCTGGGCTGCAAGTTTTTCGGCATCTTTGTATGTGCCGATGCTGTCAATTAAACCAAGATCAAGAGCCTCAGTTCCCAGATAAACCCACCCCGTTGCAATCTCCCGGACTTTTTGGATAGGAATCTTTCTGGAATCAGAAACATCCTTTATGAACTGCTCATAAATTTTAAAGGTCTGATCACGAAGAAGCTGTTCTTCTTCGGCTGTTATCGGTCTGTCGGAGCTTCCGACATCTTTATACTTGCCCTGTTTGATTGTAGCATATTTGATACCCACTTTTTTATAAAGCTCTTCAAGGTTTGGAATCTGCATTATGACTCCTATGCTTCCGACAGAGGATGACCTGTTTGCAATAATCTTATCGGCAGCAACCGCAATATAATAAGCTCCTGAAGCACAAATATCGCTGACAGACACAACCACAGGCTTATCAACTTTTTTCAGCTCTTCAAAAATTTCCTGAGAAGCAGCAGCACTGCCGCCGCCGCTGTTTATGCGGAGCAGTATCGCCCTGACATTGGCGTTTTTTTGTGCCTCGGTAAGCTGATCAATTATGTATTCCGGAGTTATTGCAGCACCTTCCAGCAATCCAGCAGTACTTGAAGCCGAAATTGTTCCTTCGAGCCTTATTTCATATATTGCATTTCCTGTTGAAGAAAAAGCAGAGGGTTTACCTCCAAGCCCGCCAATACTACTCGTTACAAGCCCTAAAAAGAAACACCCTCCGCTTATTAGGAAAAAAACAAATAACCCGAGTATTGTAAAACCAACTATCTTTCCTGCACTTCTTTTTGAATTAGACATTACACTCTCCCAGTAAATTTTATTTTTTTAAAAAATAGTCAAGAAGCTTATGGCCTGCATCAATAAACAGGCCTGATTTTTGAGCAGAAAATTCATTATATGTTTGACCATCGCTTTTTGCTTCAGGCAAGCTTTTTATTTCGTTTGAGCTTTCGTAAATTAAGAATGGAACTGGTTCAGACGTATGGGTCATCTTTGAAACGGGAGTAGGATGATCGGGAAGAATCAATATTTTATAATTTACACCCATTTCATCCAGAGAATCCTTTATAACCTTAACAACTTTTTTGTCAATAATTTCTATTGCTTTTACTTTGTTAAATACATTGCCCTGATGACCGCCTTCATCAGGCGCTTCAATATGAATATAAACAAAACCTTTTCCATCTTTTATTTCATTTACTGCGGCTTTCGCTTTGCCTGAAAAATTAGTATGGATATTGCCTGTTGCGCCTTTAACATTTACAGCCTTAAGACCTGCACAGATTGCAATTCCTTTTATCAGATCAACTGCAGAAATAACAGAGCCTTTAATGCCGTATTTTTTATAAAAAGAATTCAGCCTGGGTTTATTACCTTCTCCCCATATCCATACTGAATTTGCAGGCCGATTGCCGCTGCAAATTCTTTTTTTATTTACAGGATGATCTTTTAGAATCTCAGCACTTTTCATCATCAGTCCGAGGATTATATCCTTATGTTTTCCACCTGGCAGGTATTCCCCAATTCTCCTGCCTGATACGTCATGAGGAGGAGTTAATTCGAACCCATCAGGTCCGCCTTTCCACATTATCAAATGCCTGTAGCTTACACCCGGATAAAATTTAATCTCTTCAGTATCCAGCAATCTTGCCAGGTCTTTAATTAGTGCACGGGATTCTTTCGTTGTTATTTCACCTGCACTGTAATCAACCATTATTCTGTCGCCGTAGTTTTTTGCTTCAGACAATGTAACCAAATTACACCTGAAAGTAATATCATTGTCTGAAAGTTTTATGCCCATACTGACAGCTTCAAGAGAGGACCTGCCGCTATAATAAACCCTGGGATCATAACCAAGTATGGATAGGTTTGCAGTATCGCTTCCGGGAGACATCCCTTCAGGGATTGTCCTTACCATTCCTATTTTGCCATGCATTGCAAGATAATCTATGGCAGGTTTTTTTGCAGCCTGCAGGGGAGTTTTGTTTCCAAGTTCTGCAATTTTATAATCAGCTGCCCCATCAATTAAAACCACTATGTATTTCTTCTTTTCCATTTTATTTTGCTGTGCCTATCCCCTATGCTCCTCAAGCTTGAGCTTTTTGACTCATAATATATTTTTTAATATTATACGGTTTTTAACTATTTTATAAAATGCTTCCAGTTTCTTATAAATTCTTTAATTATATTTCAATGTTTGAATAATTCTCAGCAAATGTTGAAACTATATAAAATAATAAAATTAATTATGTGAATTTTGATGAACGAAATAATTTTTATGATAGAAAGATCAAAAGAAGGTGGGTTTGAAGCAAGGGCATTAAGCTTAATTATTTTTTAAACTCTGGTTCTAAATCCTAACAGCCTGTCTCTAAGCACACCCACTCCAACAGCAATAAGAAGAAGAGCACCATTTGACAGCTGTTTATAATAATCTCCTACACCCTGCAGATCCATCCCATATCTGAGTACGCCCATAATCACAACACCTAAAAGTACACCCTGCATGGTACCAATCCCACCTGTAAATGCAGTTCCACCTAATATTACAGCGGTAATAACCAGGAGCTCATACCCTGTTCCAATTCTTTCAGCACCTGCAAGAAATTGTGATGCAAGTATTATTCCACCTGCTGCAGCAGCAAAGGATGTAAACATGAAACTTATTATTCTGGTTCTGTCCACATTTATTCCGGAAAGTATAGCTACTTTTTCAGAAGCACCTGAAGCATATGCTTTTCTTCCAAACTGGGTATGGTTAAGAATTACATATCCAATAATAAAAAATATTATAAAGATTATTACTTGAATAGGAATTTTAAATATTTCCCCCAGACCGATAAGACTAAAGGATTTATTCTCAATTCCTATAGATCCTGAGAAGGTTGCAATCTGGCCTTTATTGCTTGTCATTACGAGTGCTGAACCCTGTAATATACTTAACATTCCAATAGTTGCAATAAATGCATTGACTTTTATTTTAGTTACTACCACACCATTTACCAGACCTACTGCTGCACCTGCCATAAGTGTAAGAATAACCGCAATAATAGGATTGAAACCTAATTTGGTTATAAAAGCAGCAACCAGGGATGACGAAAATCCCATAAGTGCTCCAACTGATAGGTCAACCCCTCCACCGATCATAAGCAATGTCATCGGAACCGCAATAATTCCAATAACAGAAATTGATAGAAGTATATTTTTTATATTTTCAAAATTTAAAAACTTTCTGTTTATTGACCAGAATAAAATCAATAGCAGCAATAAAATTATTATCAATCCAAAATTTTGGAAATTTAAGAATCTGGTTTTTGTTTTCATTTTATCTCCATATATACTAAAAAATAAAATAATAACTTTTATATCTTCAAATTAAGTAATTGCTTTTTCAATTTTAACTGGTCAATTGTTACCGCAATAAGAAGAATTGTGCCCTGGGCTATTGTTATATAAAAGCTATTTACTCCTGTAATTTCAAGACCGTATGTAAGTGTTCCAATTATCAATACCCCAAGTAGAGCACCAAATATTTTCCCTTTTCCACCAGCAAGACTAACGCCTCCAAGTATTACTGCCGTTATAACAGCAAACTCATATCCAGTGCCTGCTTTTGGCCAGGTTTGTCCAAGTTGTGCTGAGAAAATAAGACCGGCAAGACCGGCAGCCATTGTTGTAAGCATATATAATGAGATTCTAATCCAGTCAATATTAATTCCAGCAACTCTTGCAGTCCTTTCATTTCCTCCTGAAACATAAATATTTCTTCCATAACCAGTGTATTTTAAAACAAAATAGCCAACAGCAAAAAATATTATAAAAATAACTACAGGCATTGGAAAAATCCACAATCTTCCCATTCCAATATACCTGAATTTTTCATCATATATGGGAAGACCCTTGCCACCGGCAATTATAAAAGCTGCACCCCGAAGTATAGAAAGCATGCCCAGTGTAGTAATTATAGGATTTATTCCGGCTTTTGTAATAAGGAGTCCATCGATAAGACCCACAATTGCTGCTATTGCCAGTCCAATTAATATCGATAATACCAGATTTACACCACTATTATAAATTAAGGTTATAACAACTGCAGTAAAGCCCATTGCAGACCCAACTGAAATGTCCAGTCCTCCGCTAATACAGAGCATTGACCAGGGTACCCCGATTATCCCAATCAGTGCTACTGATAAAAGAATGTTTATTATATTTACTCTTGCCAGGAATGGATGATATATTGACAAAAATATCACAAACAGGGCTACCAGTATTGCAAGTAATCCAACATTTTCAAAAGTAAAGTTCCTTTTATTTTTCATCACTCACCCCACTCATTGCAAGCCTTAAAATATTTTCCTGTTTTATGTCCTGACCTGATAGTTCACCATTAATTTTGCCCCTGTTTATAACAATTACCCTATCGCATATGGCTGTCAATTCAGGAATTTCAGAGGATATCAAAAGAACTCCAATACCTTTCTGGCAGAAATCTTCAATTATATTGTAAATCTCTACTTTTGCACCTACATCGACCCCATGTGTTGGCTCATTCAGGATAAGTATTTTTGATTCCGAATCAAGCCATCTCCCAATGACTACTTTTTGCTGGTTGCCTCCGGAGAGGCTTGAGATTTTTGTCGATAAGGATGGTGTCTTTATATTTAAAGCTTTTACCCATTTATTTGATCTTTCAGTCTCCACTTTTTTATTTATAAAACCGTTTTTACCTAAAGCTTTTATATTTGCAAGAGTTAAATTTTGCTTTACATCTAAAATATCTATGACTCCATTTCTTTTTCTGTCTGCAGGAACAAATCCTATTTTTTTACTTATTGCTCCTGCTGCATTCCTGATTTTTAAACTATTTCCATTTATGATTATTTCTCCGCTATCTGTTCTGGTTCTTCCAAATAGACTCTTTCCGATTTCTGATTTTCCGGAACCAAGAAGCCCGTACATCCCCAGTATCTCTCCCTGATGAAGACTGAAATTAATATTCTCAAAATTCCTGCTGCTCGACAGATTTTTAACTTGAAGTATTACATCTTTTTTCTCTATTTTCCTTTTTGGATACATATCAGAAAGTTCTCTTCCAATCATAAGTTTAACTAGGTCCTTTTTAGTTGCATCCTTTGTTATCAATGTCCCGACATTTTTACCATCCCTTAGTACCGTTATCCTGTCACTAATCAAAAATACTTCATCCAGCCTGTGGGAAATATAAATTACCGATATGCCTTTTGATTTTAATTTCCTTATAGTATCAAATAGTTTTACAATCTCTTCTTCAATAAGTGCGGCAGTCGGTTCATCTAAAATTAATACTTTTAAGTCTTTTTCTGCTACGACTTTTATTATTTCAATTATCTGACATTGAGAAACATCCAAATCAGCAATAATATCAGTGGCCCTGAAGTTTGTATTCCATTCTTCTAAAAGTTTCTGTGAATTTTCTATTAATTTTGACCAGTTGACTATCGGAATTATTTTTCTCCTGGGAAGTCTGTTTACAAAAATATTTTCTGCAACAGTCAATTCAGGGCAAAGATTTTGTTCCTGGTAAATCGCATCTATCCCAAGTGATTTTGCTTTTTTTGTATCAGTTATGTCAATAGAGCTTCCATCCAGAAAAATCTTCCCGCTATTCAGCCAGTAAATACCCATTATTATTTTGATAAGCGTTGATTTGCCTGCACCATTTTCACCAAGAAGTGCGTGTACCTCACCTTTTTTTAAATTAAAATCAACACTGTCAAGAGCTCTTACACCGGGAAAATCTTTAATAACATTTTGAAGTCCGAGTATTATATCTTCCATTTACTTTTTCCTTTTTTTCCAGACAATAATTTTTTAAATCTTCTTTTTGCCTGCTATTCTGCATAATATTATACAGCCTACAACTCAAGATTATTTTAATAGGGTTAGATTTAAATAACCTAACCCTATTAATTTACTCAAGATTTTTATTGTGCCGGGAAAAACTGGTTAATATTATCGGCAGTAATTACCTCAGTTTTTACATAAATAGCCTGAGATAAATACTCTTTGGTTTCAGGATTGCTCATTGTATCACTAACAAATTTTTTATATGCATCTTCCAATGTACTGCCTGCCTTGACAGCAGCAGTAATTTCAAGCAGCTGTTGGATACCCTGCTCTCCATACTTATCGGGGAAGAAGGCAATTCCGCCTATAACAGGCATTTTATTATCACTTACAAGATGTATTGCATCTTTGGGCATTCCCAATGGCATAATAATTGCATTTTCTGTTTTACCTGCTTCTTCCAGGGCTGTCTTTATACCCTGGGTACAAGCATCATTTTCGTTAAATATTGCAATTTTCTGGGCATCTGTATGTTTTGCAAGTATTGGTCTTATGGCTTTTAATGCACCGTCTGCCCATCCTCCGCCATCCTGTCTTTCAACCTTATCAACCGGGTAATTTATCTTTGCCAGAAATGCATCTTCCTGTCCCTGGAATCTTTGTGCTACTACCGGACCTTCTGTCGGGGAGTTGATATCAATTACAAGATCCACGGTACCACCCCAGTTTTTTATAACCCAGTCAGCCATAAAATTACCTGCTTTGGTTCCAACATCATAATTATTTACACCAAGAAAAACAGTGCCGGGCATTGGTATATCTATTGAAAAAACCGGGATATTTTTCTCATTTAACAAACCTATAGATGTCTTTGCAAGATTTGGATCCCAATAACACATAATAGCAGCATCTACATCCTGGGAAATAAGATTCCTGGTATTATCTACTTCTTTACCGCCTTCATTACTTAGTGTTACCGATTCCGAACCAGCGTCCTGTATAGCCTTTGTCCAGCCATCGCCCATTTGCACTGTAAATGTGTCTGAAGTGGTCCAAAGAGTTACACCTATTTTATACTTTTGTGCTGAAACGGTAGTTGCTGATGCAGTTGTTTCAGCAGCTCCTGTTGTTTCAGCTGCCGCAGTCTGTGCTGTTGTAGTTCCTGTAGTTTCTTGGGCTGCAGTTGTTTTGCACCCAAATAATGCCATGCTGACAGTTAATGCGACACACACTGAAATGATTATTAATATTTTTCCTGTTTTTGACATTTAGTTTCCTTTCTTTAATATTTTAAAATAAAATCTTAAGGTTAATTATGTTTCACCTCCTGTCTTTATTTCTGTTATCTAAAATATGGCAACCTTTATATGGCAACCTTTTAATTTAATCCAAATAAAATTAAATCAGATAAAATTCTAACCCGAGCATATCGGCAACTCTTTCAAGAATTCTAGTAACATTTATAATACCTTTTTAAATTATATTAGATAAACTTTTCAATTTAATAACGTTCAAGATCCCCATTAAGCTGCTGGTTTAAATCAAAGATTTTTTCCAGTGCTTCTATTTTTTTGGAGGCATCAAGAACTTGTGAATTTTTAAACCAGGGTCTTACTTTAATATCCCATTTTCTTTCAATTTCATTAGCTTCTATTGCTTTAAAAACCTGATCAATATCATCACACTCTATAAATAGTATTGATAGATTTTTGTAAATCCATATAAGCTCCTCTTTTATTCCACAAACTTTTTCTGCCTTTAAAAGCTCTGCCCAGGCATTTTTATGGATATTTACATAATCATTAACACATTCTTCTTTGATTTCTAAAACCATACAATATCTTTTAGTTTTCATAATCTGGTTCCTTTTCTAATAAGGAATTAATGCTTAGCAATTGTCATTATGTATATTAAATTTTCTTTCTATTGTGTTCACTATGGTACTGTAATTAATCCACCACCTGTTTTCAGGAACATCTTCGGTAATTCCTATAAGCAACATTTCGGGGCCTCCTTCATCTATTATTTGTTCTGTAATCCGGGCTATTTTTTCTGGGGGGGCTAGGTGCTGTGAGGATGGAAAGTTTACCCATAAAACTTTATTCTTCCATGACTCCCTTGCTTCTTTCATTGTCATATCAGTATCAGGATATGGTGTAAAGGCTTCAATTACGTCCAGGGATGTCTTTGCTATAATATCCTTGAATATTTTCATTTTTGCATCAAAATGACATCCAAGGACCTTTCCATTTTTATGCAATATTTCTGCAGCCTCTTCATAATGAGGAACATAGTACTTGGTAAAGTTTTCAGGGCTTATAATTTCTGGTGTTACATTACCACCATAACAAATAAAATAAAGAGGAGAATCAGCTGCTATTTTATAGGCTGCCCTTCGTATTTCAACAATTGCATTATATAATCTTAATATTTCGTCCCTGTTATCCATCCATTGAATACAGAATTCTTCTGTAGAAAAATAATCTCCTGATATAAGTTCCTGCAATGGTTCAAAACCAAAATCACCCCTCAGA
>JAMCVO010000215.1:7687-8659 GCA_023475715.1 Actinomycetota bacterium | reverse complement strand
GACAATTTTAAGAAATCCTGTTGTAATATTTTCAAGCTTGGGTCTGTTCTTTTACAGTGGTATTGTTTCCTTGTTAACTACCTGGTTAACAATATATTTAACAGGACTTAATATAGAGATTTCTTTTAGTTCAGCTATTCTTTCAGTTTTTTGGGTATTTAATATTATAGGGATACTAATAACCGGAAAAATAATGGGTAAAATCAGTGAAATAAATCTTTTATTTATTTATACATTAATTGGTGGAATAAGTGCAATATTTTATATCCTGCTATCATTTATTATTGTTAAAATAATAATACATTTATTTTTTAAAATTTTCTATGCTAGCATTTTTCCTCTCCTTACATCTATTGCATCGAAGGTGGATAAAGAAATGTCAGGTTCGATTATCGGCGTTACCAATGCCATGACACTTTTAGGTTTTATAGTTTTTCATCCCCTGATAGGATCACTTGTAGAAAATTATGGAAGTAAAGGGATAAATTATTTATTGATACCTACTGTAGTAATGGAATTTATATTTATTTTTGTACTTTTTAAATTACTTGAAAAAGGTAAAAGGAATAAAGATATGATTTTAAAACTTCATGAGGAATAACTAACATTATATCTAATAAAATAAAGGAGTATCTAAGATGTCAATCAAATCAAGTGATATGACTAGTATACTTAAAAAAGCAAAATATGGTATGGTTGTCAAGGGTATGTTTAAATTCGATTAATTATAAAGATCATGCTAGTTAGAAAATTTTAAAAAATAAATGTATTTAAAGCATAAAAAATAAATCAGCACACTTTTTTGTTAAGGTGATCTGGTTGGCTAGAAAGTTAAATAACTATTATTAATTTTAATGGTTAGTTTTTTATTAACTGGAGCTTAAAATATAAAGCAATTGCTTTAGAGTTTAAAAAGCTCAAATAATAATATTATATAGGGCTTCACGAAATTAAAAATTCGGTAGAAAGACT
>JAMCVO010000215.1:0-7677 GCA_023475715.1 Actinomycetota bacterium | reverse complement strand
CTTCCTGAGTATTTAAAGCCTTATTCAATCTGGTTTTGCTGACTTACTTTTTTACCTCCACCCTCTTAGAATTAATTTTGTTTATTTGTAATTTTTTAGGACCTTCACGAAATTAAAAATTCGGTAGAAAGCTTTTAACAAACCGAATTTTATTAGGTTCTTTGACAAATGAGGAAAAATAGGCGACAGCCAAAACAGTAATATGAGAGATGGTGCAAAAATTTGCAGTGGCTGCAAGGCCAACTACTGAGGGCTTTTGCATAAGGATTGAAAGAAGTCTCGAAAACACTCTTTCGCTGCTGGTTCTCTTATTAAAATCCTTCTTAAAGGATTCAGATCTATAGTCAATGTCTGCCCTTATGCTCTCATCAACATCAACCCTTAAGTATCTGTAGCAGCCATTACCTTCTAAAAACTGTGGGTGAAACCATGGGCAATAAGGGTTATCCTTGGCAAACTTCTTAGATCCCTTTACTGGACAGACAAACTTATGACGCTTTCTACTTTTGTCCTTGTCCCAGAAAATACCTCTGGAGATCATCTTAAATCCAGCAATACATATTGGTATACCTGATGAGTCAAGCTTTGTAGTAGAAGGTACACCTCCTCTGGGGTTTCTTGAAATCCTTGGTCTCGCACCCAAATTGGCTACTATATGTTCAATAATGACAGAGGAATCATATTCCGAGTCAGCCATAATAGCCGCGGGCCTTAAGACAAGGTTATTCTTTACAAAATCAAGATGGGGAATCACTACATGAGTACCTCTAACATTTGCAGCAAGGGTAGTCTCAACAAGTGGAAGCTCTGAGCCGCAATCATTTATGATATGGTTTCTATATCCCCAAAAAAACTCAACTTTAGTCTTACCTGATGCAAAAGTGGGAAAAACCCCAATTCGGCAGTCTTTATCATTTTTAGGAGGCCTGTCTTTTACAAATCTGTATCTTACACAGGTCTTTAAGTTATTTTGCCTTACATTGGCAAGTATTGGGCAGGAGTCAACGGATAGATACTTTCCCTTTATGATTTTGCTCTCGATTAGTTTTCTTACCAGGGATGCTCTTCCCTCTTGAAGAATTTTATTGTCAGTATCTTTAAGAAAGCGACAAAACCTCTCTACAGGTATGGGTTTGTCTCCAGGTTCAAAACCAAGTATTGATGTAAGTGCAGGTCGCTCATAAAGTTCAGTAGACAGATCACTTAAGCTGGCAATACTTTTTAGATTCTTAAAGATAATTGCTTTTAGTATTGCAGCTCTGCTAACAGGTCTTCTTCCCATAAAACTTGTCTTATCAATGCTAGATAAGTCAAGAATTGAGAAAAATAGCTCATATTTTCTTAGCGGTTTGTCAAAGATTTCCTCAAGATTAAATAAAGGGTGCTGATGCATTACCAATACCTCCTAATTTCGTGAAGGTCCTAAAAAATTACAAATAAACAAAATTAATTCTAAGAGGGTGGAGGTAAAAAAGTAAGTCAGCAAAACCAGATTGAATAAGGCTTTAAATAGTATTTTAAAAATAGGGGTTTCACGAAACTAAAGCGTTAAAATTTTTGCCCTCCACACCAATCTGGAAGCCCTAAAATTGGCCTTTTTAGCCAAAATTTGCTCTTAAAAAACTGCAATTTGTGCAGAGTTTTTAAGGTGGAGGGCAAGTGTAAATTCAAAACTCCTTATTTGTGCGGGATTTTGAATTTCGTGAAGCCCACATATTATAAAGTAGGAGGGCTTTAATATGAAACTTGGTTTTGTAAGTGCCATACTTCCTGAGTATTCTTTTGAAGAGATAGTAGATTTTGCCGCAGAGATAGGTATGAAATGTGTTGAAATTATGTGCTGGCCTAAAGGAAAAGCAGAGCGCCGGTATGCAGGTGTAACACATATAGATGCAGAAGAACTTAATAAAGATAAGGTGGATAAGATTAATGAATATCTTAAGAAAAAGGGTGTTATAATTTCTGCACTTGGCTATTATCCAAACCCGCTTGATAGTGACCTTATGCAGCGTAAAGTTTATATTGATCATATCAAAAAATGTATTAAAGCTGCAAACATACTTGGCTTAAGTAATTTCAATACTTTTATAGGCAAAGACCCTTTAAAACCTGTAAAGGATAATATGGAAGAGTTTAAAAAAGTGTGGCCTGAGATTGTAAAATATGCTGAAGATTTTAATGTGAAGATAGGTATTGAAAACTGCCCTATGTATTTTAAAGATGAGTGGCCGGGAGGGAAGAACCTTGCAGCTTCACCCCAAATATGGAGAGATATGTTTTCAATAATAGACAGTAAAAATTTTGGTTTGAATTATGACCCTTCTCATTTTATCTGGCAGATGATGGATTATATAAAACCCATATATGAATTTAAAGATAAAATTTTTCACTTCCATATAAAGGATGCAAAATTTTATGCAGATAGGTATAACGATGTGGGGATTTTTGCTGCACCTCTTGATTATCATACTCCTAAACTTCCTGGACTCGGGGATATCAATTGGGGCACTGTTGTTTCAGCATTAATGGATATAAATTATAAGGGTTGTGCTGTTATCGAAGTCGAAGACAGGGTATTTGAGGATACGCTTAATGACAGATTGAACGCGGTAATATTGTCTGGAAAGTATATGCAACAATATATTATTTAATTATTTATTAATATATAAAAATACTTTGAATAGTAATAAATACACATTTATAACATACACAAATTAACATTCCTAAACTTTTATAAAACTTTAAAGAGGAAGGTGTCAATATATGAATAAAATAAAAGTAGGCATTATAGGGACAGGTTTTATAGGTCCGCTTCATATCGAAGCTCTACGGCGTCTAGGAAATATTGAGATTGCTGCTATTGCAGACATTAACCAGGAGATTGCTGATGAAAAATCCAGAGTGCTTAATGTGCCGGTATCATATGGTGATTACAGGAAATTGTTGGCAGATTCCCAGATACAATCTGTGCATATATGCACTCCAAATAATCTGCATTACCAGATGTCCAGAGAAGCAATGGAGTCTGGAAAGCATGTAATCTGTGAAAAACCTCTGGCTATGAAAAGTTCAGAGGCTGAAGAACTTGTTAAACTTGCAAAGAAAAAAAATCTGGTCAATGCCGTACACTTCAATGTCAGGTTTTATCCTCTTATACATCAGGCAAAAAAAATGATAGAGGAGGGATTACTCGGTAAAATATTTGCAGTAAATGGATCCTATCAGCAGGATTGGCTGTTTTTTGATACAGACTATAATTGGCGTCTGGAACCAGAGTTCAGCGGAGAGTCACGCGCGGTAGCAGATATTGGTTCCCACTGGTTTGATACAATAGAATTTATAACCGGTATTAATGTAAACAGAGTTTGTGCTGATTTTGCAACTTTTTACCCTTTTCGAAAAAAACCTCTTAAACCAGTTGAGACTTATTCAGGAAAGCTTTTACAGCCGAGTGATTATAAGGATATTCCAATCAATACAGAAGATTACGCAACTATATTATTAAGATTTGATAACGGAGCCCATGGTGCGCTCACAGTAAATCAGGTTGCAGCAGGAAGAAAAAACAGACTGTATTTTGAGATCTATGGAAGTAAAGCTGCAATATCTTATGATTCAGAGAGACCAAATGAGATGTGGGTAGGTCACCGTGAACGAAGCAATGAAATAATTATGAAGGACCCATCCCTGCTTTATGCAGAAGCAAGAAATATAGTAAGTTATCCGGGCGGGCATAATGAAGGCTTTCCCGATACCTCAAAACAGATGTTTGCGAAAATATATAAATACATTGCTGAAGATGGTTATAAGAAGGGCATTGCGCCTGAGTTTCCTACTTTTAAAGCAGGTTTGCGGGAATTGGAACTTTGTGAAGCTGTAGTAATTTCTTCCCGTGATGAAAAGTGGATTCAAATAAAATAAAGAACATAGCAGTTTTTTTAAAACTTCATAACCAAATGATCTTAAATATTGATGATTTCATATTCCGCATAATTATTTGTTCCAAAAAACCATGTAAATCAAGTCTTATTTATATGGTTATGAGTTCTTTTATTAAACTCATCAACAGGATCAAAAGCATAAGGAGCTTTTATTGACATTGCTTTCAGGCGATTATTGCATAGATATAATGCAGCAGAATTTAGCGGTTATCGGGCTTTTAAAATCTGCTCATCAAATGCTCATGGAGGGACATCTGAATACTTGTTTTAAGAATGCCATGAATGCAGACAACGAAGAAAAAAAGCAGAAAATGATTCAGGAAATTTTAAGGGTAACGAAACTGTTAAATAAGTAAAGCAATATTCTTAATTTGGAGAAATTATGCATAAAAAAATTGTTTATATAAAAGGTATGCATTGCAGGTCATGCAGCTTACTGATTGAAGAAGCTTTAAGAAAAATAAAGGGAATTATAAAGGTAAAAGTAAATTATAAGAATGGTTATGCTGAAGCCGGTGCTAAGGTCTACCAGAAGGCATTCAAAAAAGGTGTAGCCTGGATACTAGCTAAACATAACTTAAGAATGTCTCCACCACTTATCATGGAGGAAAATGTTGCAGCAAAAGCTCTGGGTATAATTGATGAGGCAATAACAGAAGTTGAAAAAGAGTATGGATATTAAGGAGGCTTAAAAATGAAAACATTAGGCATAGGTATGGTTGGTTATGGTTTTATTGGAAAAGTTCATACGCTGTCATATCTTAATCTGCCATTTTATTACAATCCTGTACCTGCAAAATTAAAAATGGTTGGAGTATGCTCATCACCAATTGATGATGCAAATTTAGCAGTAGAACAGGCTGGTTTTGAATTTGCTACAGATAACTATAAAGATCTTCTTACTAGAGAAGATATAGATATAATTGAAATTTGCACGCCTAATTACCTGCACAAAGAAATTATAATAGAAGCACTAAAAGCTGGAAAGCATGTAAACTGTGAAAAACCACTTGCCATGAATCTATCTGAAGCTAAAGAAATACTAGACACTGCCAATTCTCATAAAAATCTAATTTCGCAGATCACATTTGAATACAGATATCAACCTGCAATGATGCGGGCCAAACAACTTATTGATAAAGGGTTTTTAGGCAGAGTTTACAGCACAAGGGCCTTATATCTTCATTCGGGTAATTCAGATTCATCAAGGCCAATGTACTGGAAGCTAGAGAAAAAGTATTGTGGTGGAGGATCGTTATTTGATTTAGGTTCTCATATTATTGATATAATAAGATTTTTACTTGAAGATTTTAAGAAGATATTTGCAAAGCTTGAGATATTTACGAAGCAAAGACCAGTTCTTGAGAAACCTGGAGAGCTTTGTACTGTTGAGGTTGATGATCTTACTTTACTTTTATTTGAAATGAAAAATGGAGCAATGGGTACAATTGAAGCTACTAAGGTTGCAACAGGAGCAAATGATGAACTTAGGATAGAAATACATGGGGAGAAAGGTGCAATAAGATTTAACAGTATGCAACCTAATTATTTAGAAGTTTATGATACAAGGGCTGAGGAAACACCAATTGGTGGAAGAAGAGGCTTTACTTCTATTGAAACTGTTCAGAGATATCCAAAACCTGCACTACAATTTCCAGGACCTAAATTTTCAATTGGTTGGATAAGAGGCCATATTGGTAATGCAATGGATTTTATAACCAATATTGTAGAAGCTAAAGAACCTCTTGCAAATATGTATGCAGGATTTAAGGTCCAAGAAGTTATGGAGGCAGCTTTAATTTCAGATAAAGAGAAAAAATGGGTCGAATTACCAATAAAATTCTAAAGATTTGATAATCGTATGAAACAAAAAATATTGAGGATATATGCTGAAAAAAATTGAGTGCTACATTTAACCATTCAAATTGGATGCAGTCAGATTAGAATTATTAATGAGTAATAAACGAAGCTTAAATACTCAATTAAGATATTGATTTGCGCTTATATACATTTGGATAAATTTGGAGTTTATTAAAAAGTAGGCCACCTTTTTAATAGTGTCCTGTATATTACCTCTTAGAGAGAAGCTATACTGTATCTACGAAGAGCCAGCTTACTAGTGTCTTGGAACAAATTGTGTCCATTAAATGAGTGTCTGGTCTTCCGGATAGGATACGTAATTTATTCTAGGTTGGGGTAAATGCCCCTTATAACAGACAAGACTATTTAGCATTCTATCACTCGGAAGGCCTAACTTTGTGTATCTTCGTTTCTTTCTTCTCTTTCTCTTCTTTCTTTGCTTTAAAGAAAGATAGGAGGTAGATAAATGAATATTATTGGTATTGATGTATCGAAAAATGAACTTATTGGAGTCAGGATAAATAGAGCTGGAAAAGAGGTAGAAAATTATAAGTTTGAAAACAATACTAATGCAATTATTACTTTTCTAAATGATGCCAGTCAAAAACATAAGCACTTAATAATAGCGTGTGAATCAACATCATACTTCCACAGAAATCTTGCTCTTGCTTGTATAAAACAAGCTATTCCCTTTAGATTAATAAATCCCATTACGACAAAACAATTTGTAAAAGTTACAGTAAGAGGCCGTAAAACTGATATGAGCGATGCACTGATTATTGCAAAGCTTGCCCTTCATGGTGAAGGAAGATATATGTTAAAGGAAGATTTTTTATTTACTAAATCAATATCCAGGACTGCATCAAAGTTATCAGAAATGGAAAGGTCTGTCGGGCGTATGATAAGCCGGCTTAGTACTGTAGAAGATGAAGAAAAGTATGTAGTTGGTGATGTACTTAAAATATGCAGACAGACATTGGAATCCAGCATGAAGAAACTCAGGAAATATCTGCATAAAGAGACTGATAGAACAATTGAAAAACTATTAACTTCCATTCCTGGTATAGGACTAACAATAGCAGATATATTAATTGCTGAAATTGGAAGCATTGATAGATTTCACTCTGGAAAGGCTCTTGTTGCATTCGCAGGCATTGATCCAAGAGTTAAGCAAAGCGGAGCTTCACTTAAAAGAAACACAAGAATTACAAAACGTGGCTCACCACATCTTAGGCATATCCTTTATTTTGCAACAGTTGTAGCCCAGCTGCATAATAAAGAATTTAAGGATCATCATGATAAGAAAATGGCTGAAGGAAAAACTTACACTGAAGCAACTCTTTCCGGGTCCAGAAAAATGGCATATAGGATTTATGCAGTATGGAAAAGAAAAACACCATATATTATAAAAGCATAAATGGATTTCTAAAACTATTTGTCCAATTGTGCAAATAATAAACTAATAAGATAAAGAATGAGACATTCCTTTTTTTAGCTGTCCCATTTGTCCCACTTTGCCTTAATTTTACTTTAACTATTGACAAAACATTCTAGGACTCAAATGTCTCATTCATGCACGAAAGTTAGAAAGTTGAGAAAGTATTTGACAAGCCATTCTAGGACTCATTTTTAATCCTGACCATACTGCTCAGCCAGACTTGACGCAATATCAAAAATCCAAAAAATATGGGCTCTCAACCAAATAACGGGGCAGTCGCTCTAAGGCTCTCAACCAAATAACGGGGCATCCGCTCTAACAACACAAGGCTTTAACACGCAACCTGTAGTTTTCAAAGTTTCTAAACCCATATGCACGCCTTGAGATCATCTCCATTTTATTATGAAACCCTTCAGTAATTCCATTACTTTTTGTAAA
>JAMCVO010000549.1 GCA_023475715.1 Actinomycetota bacterium | reverse complement strand
GAAAATTGATTTCATTTCCATTTTTTATTTCAGGCTCCATTACAACAGTTTTCCTGAGTTCACTGATCATGCGCGATGTCTCTCTTGGTTTTTCTATAAATGCATACCCGACTTCATCACTTTCTTTTAATATGTCAATCCAGTCATTAATACTTAATTTTTCCTGAGAAGCCGGGAAAAGAATATTTTCTTCTTTAAATATCATTCCAGCAACTTCTTCAAT
Organism: Actinomycetota bacterium; assembly: GCA_023475715.1. The sequence continues at coordinate 8,539 of JAMCVO010000549.1, read as the reverse complement.
AAGAGGATCGACGTATTCTTTTATATAATATTCAAGTTGCTGCTTTGTGCCCGGCTCTTCAATTTTTAAAATGGAACTTTTCAGTAAATTTCTTATCTCATTATCCTTTCCCCACATAACCTTCGAAGGACCCATGAAGCCATATTTTTCAAGGAAAGGGAAAAGCAACTGCTCTTTTCTTGTATAGTGTAATTCCACTCCTTTTAATTCCAGCAGTAATTTTTTAAGCCCCTGTTTGAATACTTCCAATGTCTGGATATCCTTTTTAAGAAGCAGTTCTTTTATTGAGCCGATAAGTTTTTCAATCTCTCTATTCTCCAGCTTGAAAAGATTTATCGGATGAGTTGGTGATTCCTCTTTGGCTACCAGCTGGGATAATGAAGATTCAAACAAAAGTGCATGCACATTACAAAACTTCTTTATTTCATCGACTTGCATACCTTCATTTATCAACGATTGTTCAATTTCTGCAATTTCTGAAGATGTTATAGTTCCGGCTTCTTTTTCAAACTTCTTTTTTGCTTCTTCGAGTGAAAGCCCCTGATGAAGTTTTAAAATAATATCTTTTATTATTTCTTTTTTATTTTCTTTGCCTAAAAATTCACTCATTTTATATGACCCATAAATTATTATTCAATATATATTTCAAAATCAGCCACGACGTTTTGAATAATATGATAATATAATAATTATGATAAATTTTATGGAGATTATTATTAAACTGCGACTACTTTTTTTATCTCCGGTACCACTTCTTTAATTGCCTGTTCTACGCCCTCTGTCATTGTCATCTGCGCCATTTGACATCCGCAGCATGCGCCTGCCAATCTAACTTTAACTGTATCACCTTCTATACTTACCAGTTGTATATCACCGCCATCAGCCCTTAAAGATGGCCTGATTGTTTCTAATACTTTTTCTATCTTTTCCTTCATTTTTTCACCTCCGATTTTTTGCTAAATGCACCGGGCACAGAATAAAAATATTAAATTTAGAGCAAAGTATTAATTTCATTTATTTTTACAATCAATGCCCCTCTTGCCCAGGAAAATTTTTCTTTTACTTTTTCTAGAATTTTTCCCTCTTTCTGAATCTCCCCTTCTCCAAGCAGTCTGCATCCTTGACCAGGACCGTGAGTTCCATTTACTTGTTTTGATACAATCAGAAGTTGTATATTTTTATTCTTTTTTAAATTTTCTTCAGTTTTACTATAGGTACCTACAGGAATAATAATTTTATCATCCACTGCTCCTATCTGCCTTACATAATCTCCCCATGTAGCCACCAGATGAGGCCCATCTTCTCCCTGTGTTACAATAGCGACCCACTCTGTTTTATCCAGAACTTCTCTGGATATTCCCTCAATCTTTAACATAATACCCTCTCTTTCTATCTCCTGTCATTATTTTTTAAATCCGGCTATGCTCCAGCCAATATTAAATCTTGAATATTTTTTCATGTTAAATAAACGTAATACATAGCATTTATCAATCTTTATATTGATACAATTATAGTATCATTAAAATGAATGTCAAGCAAAGAATAAATAATTTTTTAATATATCCCTACTTGAAAGGGATTTTTATCATTTTCCCGGCTATTTCTTCTGCGGATTTTATTATAAAATAATTTCCGGGGATTTTATTAGAAAATAATACTTATGATGTAATTAATCATAATGTAATCAGTAACCTTAATAAAAACACTTGCTTATATCGAATACATAAGAATGTATTGCTCAAATGAACCTTTGAAATTGTTAGATAAATACTTAGAAAAATGTGTGCTTTGTCCTCATAAGTGCAGGATTAACAGGAATGCCGGCCAAACAGGTTTCTGTAATGCTGGTTTTATAGCCAAAGTTTCTTCCGCAATAGTCCATCACGGTGAAGAGCCGCCAATCTCAGGCAATTTTGGCTCTGGCACCATTTTCTTTTCGCACTGCAATATGAGTTGTGTCTACTGCCAGAATTATCAGATAAGCCAGAAACCTGGCGGAACTGATATGAGCATCCTAGAGCTTTCAGAACTGATGATTGAGCTCCAGGCAAAAAAATGCCATAACATTAATCTGGTTTCGCCAACAATATGGATACCTCAGATATTAAATGCCGTTTCCGCTGCAAGAAAAAAAGGTTTAAATATCCCGCTTGTTTACAATACCGGGGGCTATGATAATCCAAAAATCATTAAGTCACTTGAAGGCACCATTGATATTTATATGCCGGATATAAGATATAGCAGTGATTTGCATGCAGAGAAATATTCAGGTATTAAAAACTACGTCAGGAACAACAGAGAGTCTGTGATTGAAATGTACAGACAGGTTGGTAACCTAAAGATCAGCCGCAACGGAGTTGCAAACAAAGGTCTGCTGATAAGACTTCTGATTATGCCTCACAACATCAATGGGACCAGGGACACACTGGACTTTATAAAAAGCGAATTGTCTGTCGAAGTATCTTTAAGTATAATGGCACAGTACCATCCTGAATATAATGCATCAAATTTTCCTGAGCTTTCGAGAAGAATAAGTGAAGATGAATACCTGGAAGTTGTAGATTATGCTGAAAAGTTGGGTTTTAAAAATGGCTGGACCCAGGATTTTATTTCACTTTCCAAAGAGGACCTGTTCATTCCTGACTTTAACAGGAAAAAAGTTTTTAAATACTATGAGAAATAGCAGCAGCTATCTTTTATCGCGGGCAGTTTTATTTTTCCATTTCATAAGCTCTTCAAGAGTCATCGTATTGATGACATCTTCTTTTTCCAGGCCGGCGCGTCTTGCCACATCCACGCCCAGTTTCATCATATCCAGATTATTGAGCCTGTGGGAATCCGTATTTATTGTAATTTTACCGCCATTCTCTTTTACCTTCCTGGAGTAATCTTCATTCAGGTCAAGCCTTACAAAATAAGAGTTTATTTCAAGAGCCTTACCATGTGCGGCTGCTGACTTGATAATTTGCTCCATATTAAGTGAATATGGGGCACGGGCTCCAAAAACTACACCTGTAGGGTGAGCAATAAGATCAATATTGTTATTTTCAATAGCGCTGACAATCCTTGCAGTATTTTCCTGGTAGCTGTTTGTATAATTAGAATGCATGGAGCCTATTACTACGTCCATCTGTTTAAGTATATGCTCATCATAATCCAACTTTCCTACGGATTTTATATCTACCTCCCCACCCATAAGAATTTTTAAAACTTTGGTTTTTTCTCTTAGATTTTTTACATATTCAATCTTTTCAATGATTCCTTCTTCATTAAGGCCCTTGCCATAAAGATTGCTCATTGAATGATCGCTTATTGCAATGTATTCATATCCAAAAACTTTTGCCTTTTCAATCATTTCATCAAAATCAATTAATCCATCGCTCCATTGTGAATGTACATGAAGATCGCCCTTTATGTCTTGTATCTTTATCAGCTCCGGGAGCTTTTTATTCAATGCAAGTTCAATTTCATTATTATTTTCTCTTAATTCCGGTGGTATATATTGAAGATCAAGCATTTTATAGATAATTTCATCAGAATTATCTTCAAAACTGGCTATAGCTTCCGGTTTATTGTTTCCAGGTTTCAGTTGAGCAACAGCAGGATTTTCTGACAAATAAGGACTCAACTGAATCATGTTCCTGCTAAAAAGCTCCCTTTGTCTTGCTATTTTTTCAACTTTTTTTATGTGTTCTTTGCTGCCTGTTGTGTAGAAGAGATCAAGAGACCATGATTTGGAGTATGTAATTATAATTTCCATATCAATTCCAAGAGTGGTCTTAAATCTGCCGCTGATGTTGTCCGGTCTTGAATCTATTGCTATCAGTCCATTTATAAAGCTTAGATTGCATAATTTCTTTAATAATTTTTCACTTTTTATACTGTCGTACTGAACCGCATTAAATTCCGGCAGCAACAGGATGTCAATGTCCCTTATAAAAGATTTTTTTCTTCTTATCGAGCCTGTAAATACAGCTTTCTTTACTTCTTTTATTCTGTCAAATTCATTCATCATACTTTCTGTAAAAAATTCCACAAAACCTCTGGGTACCAAACCATCAACCGAAGAATAATAGTCTACAGAATCAATCAGTCTTTTTATCTGGATTTCATTTATGGGTTCCGCGTCAAGAGATGTTTTTTCAAGAATTAATTTAGATATACCGGTTTCCTGCACTTTTTCACGTAAATCATTCATTGATTTTAAATCGAGCAGCTCATATAGTTTAAAAATCGTTTTTTTACCCAATCCGCTTATCCTGATAAACTTTATAAGCTCGTCAGAATATTGCCCTTTTATTTCATCATATAATTTTATCCTGCCGGTTTTAAAGAATTCCTCTATAATCTTGTATGCCGTTTCATCGATTGCAGGGAGGCTTGAAATAAACCCCTTATTATATGCATCAAAGATATCTCCGGGGTAGTCCCTTATTGTTCTTGCAGCAATATTGAGGTCTATAGCAGCCTTGGGACTTTCATTTTTCTGCTTATAGATTTCTGCCAGATTTGTGAGTGTGGTTGCCAGCTTTAAGTTTTGAATTTGATTTTTATCCATTGGTTTCGCTTTTTGTAAATAATACTTAAGGCAAAATAGTAAATATCCAATTTGATGATATAATTAATTAAAATTATTTTATTCTCTCAATGACTTAATTTAGCATTTTAACTATTTTTAAAAACAAGATATTATAGCATAAAATTTTAAAAAAATTGTTATAAAACCATCAGCGATGATGAAAGAAAGAATTGATTTTAAAAGTATGAGAAAAAAAATGGTGGCCGAACAGATCATTGCCAGAGGGATCTCTGACAAGAAAGTTCTTGAAGCTTTTGGCAAAGTACCCCGCGAAAATTTTGTGGATGAAGATTCTTATCCTTATGCTTATGATGACAGACCTCTCCCAATCGGATATGGTCAGACTATTTCACAACCATATATTGTAGCACTTATGACTGAAAGCCTTGAGCTTGAGGGAGACGAAACTGTTCTCGAAATAGGTACAGGTTCGGGTTATCAAACAGCTATGTTAGCTGAAATCGTCAAAAAGGTTTACAGTATAGAAATAGTTATTCCTCTGTACGAAAGAGCAAAAAAAATACTTTCGGAATATAAAAACATTTTACTGGCAAGTAAAGATGGCTATTACGGCTGGAAGGAACATTCTCCTTTTGATAGAATTATAGTCACTGCTGCACCTGAAGAAGTCCCACCGCCTCTAATTGATCAGCTTAAGGATGATGGAATCATGATCGTTCCTTCGGGACCTGCGGGATGGAATCAGGTTCTTTTAAAAATTATCAAGAAAAATGGCAAGCTCTCTAAGATAAAAATTAGTGATGTCGCTTTTGTGCCATTAACCCGAAGACCTGATTGAAATAATAATATGAAAACAGGAACTATAATCCTGCCGCTGCATGGCGGAAAAGCACCTTTCTGGCTTTTTACAAGAATGAGAAATCTTTCAAGGGAAATTCTGATGCTCATGGTTTCAGAATACGGCGCAGTCGAAGTTCTTGAAAGAATTTCTGATCCCCTTTGGTTTCAGGCTCTGGGTTGTGTTCTGGGTTTTGACTGGCATTCAAGCGGGGTCACAACGACGGTATGCGGCGCTTTAAAAGAGGCCTCCAAAGGCCTGGAGAAAGATCTGGGGTTATATATTGCAGGCGGCAAAGGAGGAACTTCGAGAAAAACTCCTTCAGAAATTGAAAAAGCCGCTGAGGATCTAGGCAATGATTTTTCTAATCTTGTTTACAGCAGCAAAATGGCCGCCAAAGTTGACAGTACTGCCCTTCAGGATGGTTATCAGCTTTATCACCATTGTTTCTTTTTTACCAAAGACGGCAAAAAATGGGCAGTTGTACAGCAGGGCATGAATGAAGAAAACCGCCTTGCAAGAAGATACCACTGGCTCAGCAGCAAGCTTACGGATCTTGTAATAGAACCACATTCTGCAATCTGCTGTGACAAGGTAGCAGCAATACTTAACCTTGTAGATAAAGACAGTGAAGATGCCCGAAGAACAATTTCCGAGCTTTCCTGTGAAAATCCTGAAAAAGTGCTTAGAGATTTAAAAAAGATCAAAGACTGGGGGGGAAAACATTACAGCCTTCCTTCCAGACACTTCGTGACTACTACTGATATAGATACAAACAGGTTCCAAAAAATACTTGTATCTACATATGACCAGAAACCTCAAAATTTCGAAAAGCTTCTTTCCATGAAGGGTGTAGGACCCAAGACTATAAGGGCGCTGGCATTAATTTCTGAATTGATTTATGGTGTGAAATACAGCATCAAAGATCCCGTCAGGTTCAGTTTTGCTCACGGAGGCAAGGATGGCATACCATATCCTGTGGATAGAGAAAATTATGACAAATCAATAGAAATTCTTCACAGGGCTGTCAGAGACAGTAAAATTGAAAGAACTGAAAAAATAAAAGCTATAAAAAGATTGTCGGTTTTTTATAACACCAAATAGATTTACAATAACAGTTACAACACCGGATAGAAATATAATGGATAAAAAAGAAATCGTAAAATTGCTGAACGAAATTAGTATTATTTACGAAATTATGGACGGAAACTTTTTTAAAATAAGAGCTTATGCTAATGCTGCCCGTGCACTTGAAATGTCCGGTATCGATATAAATAAAAACACTACTTTGACCGAGCTGAAAAAAATAAAAGGCATCGGTACACACATAGCGGAACAGGTCAGGACTCTTGCGGAAACTGGAAGCTTGAAGCTATATGAAGACCTTAAAAATTCCACTCCGCCAAGCCTTCATCATATGATGAAAATACCCAAACTTGGACCAAAAAAAATAAAATTTTTATATGATAATCTTAAAATAACCAGCATTGATGAGCTTGAGTGTGCCTGTCTTGAAAATAAATTATTGAACCTGCCTAATTTTGGGCAAAAAACACAGGAAAACATACTCAAAGGGATTGCGCTTTTAAATAGATTCAAGGAAAAGTTCTTATTTGCGAGTGTAATAGAAGAAGCACAAAAGCTGCATGAAAAAATTGCTGACCTGCCATTTGTTATAAGATCCAGTCTGGGTGGAAGCCTCAGGAGGAAAAATGAAATTGTCAAAGATATCGACATTGTGGCAAGCACAAAAAATCCTCAGGAAGTGATGGATATGTTTACAAGTGTTGAAGAGGCTGAAGAAGTAATCGCAAAAGGAGAAACCAAGTCCAGCATAAGATTAAAATCAGGAATAAATGCAGATATCAGAACAGTCAGCGACAGTCAATATCCTTACGCCCTGCATCATTTTACAGGCAGCAAGGAGCACAACACTGCTATGAGATCGATGGCTAAAAAAAATAATATTAAAATGAATGAATATGGGCTTTTCAGGGATGGCAGTCTTATTGAATGCAAAAGTGAAGAAGAAATTTTTAAGGTTTTTGGGATGGATTATATCCCGCCGGAAATCAGGGAAAATACCGGTGAGTTAGAAGCTGCACTAAATAAAAATATCCCAAAACTGGTGGAATTAAGAGATATAAAAGGCATTTTTCATTTCCATACCAACAGAAGCGATGGAAAAATGTCACTCGAACAAGCCTGCAATGAATTAAAAAAAATGGGATTTGAATATTGCGGAGTTGCGGACCACAGCAAAACTGCACGTTATGCAGGCGGGATAAAGGATGGAGATATAGAGTTTTATCTGGACGAAATAGATCTGCTGAATTCAACGCAGGAAGATTTTAAAATATTTAAAGGTATAGAGTCCGATATACTTTCAGATGGCACTCTAGATTATCCTGATGAAATACTTAAAAAATTTGATTTTGTTATAATCGCAATTCATTCTAATTTCAACATGAGCCAAAAACTGATGACCGAAAGAATCATAAAAGCTATGTCTAACAAATATTCTACTATGCTGGCACATCCTACCGGCAGGCTTCTTTTGGCACGTGATCCTTATAATGTAGATATTATTGAAGTAATTGATGCTGCACAGGAGTATAAGGTAGACCTTGAGATAAATGCAAGTCCGTTCAGACTGGATCTTGACTGGAGAGCATGCAAATATGCTAAAGAAAAGGGAGTAAAAATATTTATCAATCCTGATGCTCACCACATTGAAGGTTTTCATGAATATAAATTCGGGGTAAATACGGCGCGAAAGGGATGGCTCGAAAAAGAAGATGTTGCCAATACGATGGGAAGCAATGAAATGAAAGACTATCTTGATGAGAAAAAGTCATCAAAAAGTCCCTAAAAAAAATTGTGCAAATATAACGGATATGCAGATTATTGTTTACAAAGATTTAACACCGCTGTAACATGCCTGAAAAAATTTTGGATTAAAATTAATCCTAACATTAAAAAATATTCAAGGAGAGAAAGTAATGAAATTGATAATTGCAATGATCCAGCCACATAAGCTCCCTGACGTAAAAAAAGCCCTATTTGATGCAGAAGTTTTTAAAATGACCATTTCCGATGTTATGGGTTGCGGGCAGCAAAAAGGCTACACTGAGACTTATCGCTTTTATTGTTCTTTCCAC
>JAMCVO010000775.1:7339-8832 GCA_023475715.1 Actinomycetota bacterium | reverse complement strand
TTTGTTTTGCTGATGTCCCGCTCTGCTTATCTATTTTTTGACTCAGCTTTATTGTTTTATCGGCAATGATTTTTCTTATAAGTGAAAAACCGTTGCTGTGAACTCCTGAAGATGGCAGACCGACAATAATATCATTCTTCCTTACCATGCCCGGCTTTATAATATTGGCTTTTTCGACAACACCCACAACAAAACCTGCAAGATCTATATCATCTTTGCTGTATATATCAGGCATCTCGGCAATTTCCCCGCCTACCAGAGCAGTGCTGCACTCACTGCAGCTTCCGGCTATTGACTCTACAATTATTTTAACCTTTTCAGGATTAAGCTGTCCGCAGGCAATATAATCCAAAAAGAATAACGGCATTGCCCCGCAGCAGAGAATATCATTTATACACATGCCAACCAGATCCTGACCTATGCCCGCAAAATTGTCTGCTTCTTTTGCTATAAGCAGCTTTGTCCCAACCCCGTCAGTCGATGATACCAGAACCGGTTCTTTATATTTTTTGCTGTCAAAAGAAAAAAGACCTGCATATGATGTCAGGTCATTTAGAACATTCCTGGAAAAAGTGGATGTAACCGGTTTTTTTATAAGCTCTATCGCCTTGCCCGCCTTATCAAGGTTTACTCCCGAATCTTTATAAGTAAAATGCTTTTTTTTATTATTTGGCATTTGAAGATACTTTCGCTTCGTTTTCATAATCGGCATTTTCCATAAAATATTTATCCATCTGCAGATTTTCAGGAATTGGAACCGGGTAATCGGCATTAAAGCATGCAAAGCAAAACTTATCTTTCGGTTCCCCGATCGCCCTGACAAGGCCGTCAATTGAAAGATACTTCAGACTGTCCACATTTAAATATTTTCTTATATCTTCAAGTGTTCTATGATTGGCGAGAAATTCTTTTTTCGTTGCCATATCAATGCCGTAATAACAAGGATGCAGAAGCGGCGGAGAACTTATTCTCATATGTATCTCTTTGGCTCCTGCCAGATAAAGCATTTTTACTACCTTCCTGGATGTATTTCCTCTTACTATTGAATCGTCAATAACTACGAGCCTTTTACCCTTTATTACATCTCTTAAAGGGTTTAATTTTAATTTTACTCCAATCTCCCTGATTTCCTGGGTCGGCTGAATAAATGTTCTTCCGATATATCTGTTTTTTATAAGACCTTCACCATAAGGTATTTTTGAACCTGCCGAATATCCTATTGCAGCGGGAGTTCCGGAATCCGGAACTGATATGACCATGTCAGCTTCCACAGGACATTCTTTTGCAAGTTCCTGGCCCATTTTGTGCCTTATTTCAAAAATATTTTTATTGTATAAATAACTGTCTGGCCTGGAAAAATAAATAAGCTCAAAAACGCACATTGATACCCTGTCAACAGGGAGATTGGAGTAAAATTAAAATTAAACCCTTTAAGAGATGTAATAAAGGGTAAAAGGCTCGTAGTTATTGACGATTCAATAGTAAGAGGAAAT
>JAMCVO010000775.1:0-7329 GCA_023475715.1 Actinomycetota bacterium | reverse complement strand
CAAAAACGCACATCGACACTCTGTCAACAGAGAGCATCATCTGGGAGCGCAGGCCGTTTTTATCTATGATTATAATTTCACCCGGGTCAACTTCTCTTATAAATTGAGCATCTATTATATCAAGGGCACATGTCTCAGAAGCGATAATATGCGCGCCTTCTCTATTGCCCAGAACCATTGGTCTGAATCCATGGGGATCTCTGATTGCAAACAGTTTATCTTTTGATAAGATCACCAGTGAGTAAGAGCCCTTAATCTTGCCTATTGCCTCTTTTATTGCATCTTCCATATTGTCCTTTTCAGAACTTTCTATAAGTGAAGCAATAACTTCCGTATCTGTAGTGGTTTCAAATCTTACGCCTCTCTTCATCTGTTCTTTTCGAAGTTCTTCAGTATTTGTCAGGTTTCCATTGTGAGCAATTGCAAAAACTTCGTCTTTGAACATCCGATATAATGGCTGAGAATTTTTCCAGATATTTCTTCCGGTGGTGGAGTAGCGGGTATGCCCTATCCCGATACTTCCCACCAGAGGAGCCAGGTTTTGCTCGGAAAAAACTTGTGAAACCAGTCCAAGGTCTTTGAATACAAGAATATTTTCGCCATCGGATACTGCAATGCCTGCGCTTTCCTGGCCCCTGTGTTGAAGCGCCTGAAGTCCGTAAAAGATAAATTCTGCTACATTTTCATTTGCGGAATAAATTCCAAAAACACCACATTTTTCGCCTGGCTTGGCATAAGTTTTTTCGAATTTAATTTTTGTCATCATTTTTTACCAGATTCATTATAACAAATAGAAACTTAAAATAAATTGGAAGCTATAAAGACATTTTGCTTTCCATTGAATTGTCATGAATATCTTGAGCTTCTTTTATCTTAATACAATTCAGCCCATTAATTTTCAGGACGTTACCGCCTGCAATTCCCAGCTGCGTAAATGGTATTTCAAATTTTTTACATATTTTTATCAAGTCTTTTAGCTTATTTTTATCCGCCGATACCACTATTCTGGACTGGCTCTCATTAAATAAAGTCCTGATAATACTGCCTCCAATTAAATCTAACTCAATGTCTGCACCTATGCTGCCCATGACGGCACTTTTTAAAATACATATCCCAAGTCCGCCAACCGAACTATCATGTGCGGATTTTATAATTTTTCCCCTTATTAATTCAAGACACAAGCTTTGAAGTCTTTTTTCAAAATCAAGGTCAAGTTCCGGGCATTGTCCTCCTGCCCTGTCAAGAAATAAATTCATGAATTCGCTTCCGCCCATATGATCCCTATTTTCTCCCAGCAGCACAATAATATCTCCGGCATCCTTAAAATCCATTGTCGTTATATAATCAAGTTTTTCTATTAAGCCCGCAGCCGCAGAAACCGGAGTAGGATAAATAGGATTGCCGAAACTTTCATTGTAAAAACTTACATTACCGGACACTATCGGTATATCAAGCACGCTGCAAGCCTGGCACATTCCATCAATGCAATTCTTGAACTGCCAGAAAATTTCAGGTTTTTCAGGGGTACCGAAATTAAGGCAATCAGTTATCCCGATAGGAACAGCACCGCAGCATACAAGATTTCTTGCAGATTCTGCAATTGCGATTATTCCGCCCATATAGGGATTCAAGTAGCAATATCTGCCGTTTCCATCAGATGAAAAAGCAATAGCTTTATTGGCGTCCTTAATCCTTATAACTGCACTGTCCTGTCCGGGAAGTACAGCAGTATTTGTCTGAACCATATGATCATATTGCTCCCATACCCATTTCTTGCTGCAAATATTTGGCGTTTCTATCATAAGTTTAAAAATTTCTTCAAGAGAATGTTTTGACTGGATGGCTTTTATTTCAGAATCAGTAATAGCATTTTTGCCTGCAGTTTCAATATAATCAGGTTTTCTGTAGGAATGGTGATAAACCGGCGAAAGATCTGTCAATGTTTTGACAGGTATTTCTCCTTCAAGCTTTCCCTTAGAAAATACCCTTAAATTACCACTGCCTGTAACCTTTCCGATTGTCTCGCAGTTGGTATTCCATTTGTCGCAGACTTCCTTTACTTTTTTATAGCTGTCCGGGGAAACCAGAGCAAGCATTCTTTCCTGGGACTCAGATATCATTATTTCGTAAGGAGTCATGCTCGGTTCACGCAGGGGCACAGCACTTACATCAATATCCAGGCCCACCCCGCCCTTGCTTGCCATTTCAACAGATGAGCTGGTAATGCCTGCCGCACCCATATCCTGCAAACCCAATATCAACTTTTTATCAAGCAGCTCCAGACAGACTTCGAGGACGACCTTTTCCGCAAATGGGTCACCAACCTGGACGCTGGGCCTTCTCTCTTCTGAATTTTCATCAAGCTCATCGGATGCAAAAGTTGCACCATGGATCCCGTCACGTCCGGTGCTCGAACCGATAAGAACGAGCAGATTGCCTTCCCCAAAGGCTTTTGATTTTATAATCTTGTCTTTATCGACGATTCCAACGGTCATTGCATTTACGAGTGGATTGCCTTCATAAATCCTGTCAAAATATACTTCACCGCCAACTGTCGGTATCCCCATGCAGTTGCCATAACCGCCAATTCCCTTAACAACATTTTCGAATAAGTATTTCTGGCGGGGGTTTGAATCAAGATTGCCGAAGCGAAGTGAATTCAGGCTGCATATAGGCCTTGCGCCCATCGCAAAGATATCTCTTATAATGCCGCCAATTCCTGTTGCAGCGCCCTGGTAAGGTTCTACTGCCGATGGGTGGTTATGAGATTCTATCTTCATAACGATAGCCTGGTTATCACCAATATCAAGAACACCTGCATTTTCACCAGGCCCCTGGAGCACATATTTGCCTGAAGTCTTAAATTTTTTCAGGAGCGCTCTTGAGCTCTTGTAACTGCAGTGCTCGGACCACATGACAGAATATATGCTGAGCTCAAGATAATTGGGTTTCCTGCCCAGATATCTGCATATCTTTTCGAATTCACCTGCATTTAAGCTAAGTTTTTGATATTCCTTTTCTACATCCATTTCCATATTCCTGTGGTACTTTTTATCATCGAGCCAAATATTCCTATCCCGTCAATAGAGCCTAAAATATTTTCACAGCAAGCTTCCGGATGCGGCATCAGACCAAAGACATTCATTTCCTTATTGCATATTCCGGCTATATTCCCAACAGAGCCATTTGGATTGTGCTCGCTGCTTACCACTCCGTCCTTACTGCAATATCTCAAAATAATCTGATTGTTTTTTTCAAGCTCGGCAAGACCTTTTTCATTAATATAATAGTTGCCTTCGTTATGCCTTATAGGTATTTTAATGATCTGTCCTTTCTTTAAACTGCAGGTAAAGGGAGTACCGCTATTTTCAACTCTTGCATGAATGAACTTGCATATGAATTTTAATGTATTATTCCTCAGCATTGCGCCGGGGAGAATACCTTGCTCGAGTAAAATCTGAAACCCGTTGCATATCCCAATTATGAGCTTTCCCCTGTCGGCAAATTTTCTTACATACTCCATTATCGGGGAAAATCTGGCAATAGCCCCGCTTCTCAGATAATCTCCGTATGAAAATCCTCCGGGTAAAACTATCGCATCAATTCCGGCTGCATCTTTATCATTGTGCCAGATGAATTTGCATTCTGCCCCCAGAATATCCTGCAGGGCATGGTAACAATCGAACTCACAATTGGTTCCAGGAAAAACCACAATTCCAAAAACCGGTTTTTTTATATTTTCCATCCAGAGGACCCCATTAAAAAAATTAAATAATTACCTGAGCAATTATTTAAATACTGTTATGCAATTTAAAATTATAAAAATCTGATCTTTTTTACAAAATTTCATATTTAAAATCTTCGATTATAGGATTTGAAAGCAATCTGTCACATAAATATTCTATTTCCTTTTTTATATCTTCTTTGCTTTTGGATCCTGGCTCAATCTCAAGCTGTATAAATTTTCCAAACCTGACATTTTCAACATTATCAAAGCCAATCTGAGGGATTGCCTTCTTGATTACCAATCCCTGGGTATCAAGAATTTCTTTTTTTAATGTCACATATACATTTACCTTTATCATACGTTGGCCCTTTTTTGTTTTACACTATACCTTCTTTACCCTTTCAATAATTTCATCGATATGTTTCAAGTGGTATTTAACATCAAACAAACCCTCTATTTCATCTTTCGTGAAATATTTAAGAATATTTTTTTCTTTCAATAAGTTTTCTTTAAAGCTGCCTTCTTCCTCCCAGGCTTTAAGCGCTGCGCCCTGCACCAGAGCATAAGCATCTTCTCTCATCATTCCCTTGCCTATAAGCTCCAGCAAAACCCGCTGGGAAAAAATAATGCCGCCATATTTCATCAGATTTCGCATCATGTTTTTCTCAAGAACATTTAAATTTTCAACAACAAAAATTGTCTTATCAAGAATATAATCAAGCAGTATGAAGCTGTCGGGAATTATCACTCTCTCTGCTGAAGAATGCGAAATATCCCTTTCATGCCACAGCGCAATGTTTTCAAGGCCTGCAATGAGATTGGACCTCAGCACTCTTGCCAGGCCGCAGATCCTTTCACAGAGTATAGGGTTTCTTTTATGCGGCATTGCCGAAGAGCCTTTCTGACCTTGCGCAAAAGGTTCTTCAATTTCTTTTATATCCGTCTTTTGGAGACCCCTTACTTCAAGGGCAATTTTCTCAAGGGTTGCACCACAAATTGCAATTGCGCTCAACATCTGCGCATGCCTGTCTCTCTGTAAAATTTGTGTTGATGCCGGGGATGGTTTGAGCTTTAATGCTTTACATACCTTTTCTTCAACCTGCGGAATTGTATTGGCATATGTTCCAACAGCCCCGGATATTTTACCGTAAGCTATATTTTCCCTTGCCTGCTTGAGTCTTCCAAGATTTCTCTGCATTTCAAAAAACCATACTGCAAACTTAAAGCCAAGAGTTATGGGTTCAGCATGTATGCCATGAGTTCTGCCTACCATTACTATATCTTTGTATCTGACTGCCTGCTTTTTTAAGACAAGAGTCAGATTTTTTGCTTTCCGGACTATAATTGTAACAGCATCCAGCATTTGTAATGAAAGTGCGGTATCAATTACATCCGAAGATGTAAGCCCATAATGCAGATATTTTGAATTTTCTCCGATATATGAAGATACATTTGTTAGGAATGCGATTACATCGTGGTGGGTTTTTTCCTCAATTTCATCAATCTTTTTTATATCAAATTGCGCCAGCTCTATGATATCCTGGCTTGCCTTTTTTGGTATTATCCCAAGTTCTGCCTGAGCTTTACTGACAGCTTTTTCAACCCTAAGCCAGTAATCGAACCTGGATTGTTCCTTCCAAATTTTACCCATCTCAGGGTTTGTATATCTTGGAATCATAAAATCTCTAATCTAATACTTGCTTGTCCAAAACTTTACTTTTAAACTCTTTGTAGTTTTTCGGGTCCTTTAAATCCAAAAGCAATGAACCATAATCAAAAAAAACCTGATCATATTCCTCAAGGCAGATATCGCTTATGTTTTTTATCCATTTATTTGAAAACTGCCAGGTTTTCAAATCAGCCAGCCAGCACTTATCTGACTTTGGAATATTGTTTTTTATAAAATCACCAAGTTTTTCTGATTTCTTGGATGACTGGAGCAAGAAGTTCTCGTCTTCCGTAAGTTGTGAAAGATTAGCAATGCTCAATTCTAAAAAATTTGACATTAAGCCCACCTTTGATTGACTTATTATGTATTTATGATTATCTGCTCTGTTAAAAAATTTAATCATAAAATCAGAATAATTTCTACATTTACCTGATATATTTACTTAAAAATTCTTTAACCTCCTTCTCATTTACGACAACATAGCTTACACCATCTATATTAGCAGTTTTTCCCGGAATTGTGATTCTTTCAATATCTTTATTTGAAAGCATCAGCGTTATTGCTAATTTTGCAAAATCAACTGCAGAAAAATCTGATTTCGTTTCCGTATTTAAAATATTCAACAATTGCGGTGCCTTCATTATAAGGGAGAGATTTACTTTTTGTTTTATTAACTCGCTCAACAGGTATTTCTGCCTGTCTGCCCTGTCGAAATCTCCTTTTGCTGTTGACCTGTCCCGTGCAAAAGAAAGAGCCTGTTCCCCATTCATGACATACGTCCCGGGATCAAAATTTGCTCCTGACATAGGATCATGAAGCGGAACATCAACTATAATTTTTACCCCGCCCAATGCATCAATAATTTTCTTAAATGCATCAAAATTTATCAGCATGGTTCTATTAATGCTTACTTGCGTCAACTGATAAATTTCATCTTTCAGCATTTTTTCCTTACCATAAACATATGCGGCATTGATTTTGTTCCAACCATGCCCTTCAAGCTGGACTCTTGTGTCTCTGGGAATAGAAATCAGACAATCTTTCTGTCCCCATTCAGCCATATGATAAATAATTATGGTATCTGTACGACCTTTGAAATTTTTTAATCCTTCCCTTTCATCAACACCGAGGAATAAAAAGTTATTTCCGCCAAAACTGCCTGAGGCAACCTGCGTATCTGAAGAATCCTGTTCATTTGAGGGCTGTTTAAAATCAGAAAGTGCAAACAGTAATACTACTATCAAACCTATGATAAAAACTGCTATGAAAGCTATGAAGCAACCTTTGGCTTTATTCATTTTACAAATTTTTTATTTTTAGCTTGCGTAAACTGAAAAACATCATGCTTTTCAATAATCCTGACAAAAAAGCTATCTAATTCGTATAAACAGTATTTGATAAATAATAGAGTGTATGAAGCAATTTTTCAATGGGGTCTGTTGTCTGGACATCAACATATTTTGGCACTTTTACAGGCACCGAAGTATAATTAATTACCACCTTAATTCCTGCTTCCACCAATATGTCGGTCACTTTCTGGGCAGAATCTTCAGGAACCGCAATTATAGCAACGTTTATTCTTTTCTCCTGTATAACATTTTTCATTTCCAGAATATCCTTTACCTTCCTGCCCGAAATAGTCTTACCAATAACATCCGGGTCCTTATCAAAGGTATCTTCTATTTTAAATCCAAACTTATCAAGAATTTTATAATTTAAAATTGCTTTTCCAAGATTTCCTACTCCTACCAGCGCAACATGAACTCTGTCATTATAGCCTAATATCTTATTAAAGGAAGATATCAGTTCTTCAATGTTGAACCCGACACCTCTTTTGCCTTTAAGTCCAAAAAATATCAGATCTCTCCTGATCTCAGCGCTGTTAATTTTGGTACGGCTGGAGATTTCTAAGGAAGGTAAAGGATATTCTGGA
>JAMCVO010000423.1 GCA_023475715.1 Actinomycetota bacterium | reverse complement strand
AAGATACGAGAATTTATAAGACTGGAGATTTGGTAAGATGGTTGCCAAATGGAGACATAGAATACATAGGGCGCAATGATTTTCAAGTAAAGATAAGAGGTTTTAGAATTGAAATTGGGGAGATAGAATCATCTTTAAGCAAATGTCCAGGTATTGGTCAATGCATAGTGAGAGCTAGCGACGGATGTGCGCAGAAAGAATTAGTTGCATACTATGTGATTAATGCAACCAAAAAAAACACAGAAATTACAATTGATGAAGTTAAAGCTTACCTTAGGCAGCGTTTGCCAGAATATATGATTCCATCTTATTTCTTTCCATTGGAAAAATTACCGTTAACAGTAAATGGAAAAATTGATACAAAATCTTTACCGCAACCGGATAATAAAGCTCTCAATTTAGGTGGCGACAATATAATTGCTAATACAGATGAAGAAAAAGCTTTGGTTGCAATTTGGCGCGACCTTTTAAAATTGGACAGAGTAGGGATTCAAGACAATTTTTTTAGTATTGGCGGTAATTCTTTAATGGCAATTAAGTTGATTAACCAAATTCGTAATTTTTTTCATGTTGACATTGAGCTGAGGCATTTTTTTGAATCTCGTAATATAGCTAATACCGCTAAATTGATAGTTGAAGCGAGAAATAACCATCAGTCAAAATATTTTCCGGAAATTAAAAGGAGAAAACACAATGCCTGAACATTTACCGATGTCTTTTGCACAACAAAGAATGTGGGTATTAAATAAATTAACACCAAAAGGTGGTTTATATAATATGCCATTGAATTTGACGTTAAAGGGGAATCTAAATCTAGAAGCCCTTAATAAAGCATTTAATTTATTAATCGATAGACATGAGTCTCTGAGAACTTGGTTTGGCGATATAAACGATGAATCAATGCAATTTATAGAAGAAAAAATGGATTTTAATATAGTGTGTATAAATTTGGAGCATTTTTCAGAAGAGAAAAAAAATGAATTGATTGCTATGCATTTGAAAGAAGGTTTGCAATTTGAATTTGATTTATCCAAATTACCTTTAGTAATGGTTCGATTATTACGATTGGAAAAGGAAAAATATATTTTATCAATGATTATGCATCATATCATTACTGATGGGTGGTCAATGAATATTATAGCTAAGGAGTTGGGAATTTTTTATAACTCATTTGTGCAAGGTAAAAAAGCAATTATTCCAGATGTTAAAATTCAATATGCGGATTTTACATTGTGGCAAAGAGAATGGCTGAAAGGTGAAATATTAAATAAACAATTAGATTACTGGAAAACGGTTTTACATGACGTGCCTGAAATAATTCAGCTGCCTTTTGATAAGCCGCGTTCACACGTGAGAACTTATAAATCTAAAGTTTATGAATTACCTTTGTCGAGCGCTTTATCATTGAAAATAAAAAAATTTAATGGTTTATATAATATTACTTCATTTACTTTCTTTTTGACTGCTTTTCAGCTGCTGTTACACCGTTATACTGGACAAAAAGATGTTGTTACTGGTTCGCCAATAGCGAATAGGCATTACCCTGATGTTGGTGAGACTGTTGGTTTTTTTGTTAATTCTTTAGCCTATAGGATGAACTTTGATGGTGATTTATCTTTTTTAGAAGTGTTAAACAAGACAAGTGAGGCTATTTTATCAGGTTATGAGAATCAAGATGTGCCATTTGATCAGATTGTAGATGCTTTGCAGATACGTCGTGCTATGGACCATAATCCAATATTTCAGACTTGGTTTATGTTGGAAAAAAGAGGGGAGACGGTATTTAATTTTTGTGGGCTTGAGGGAGCGCCAGTTGAACAAGATTTGGATACATACAAATTTGATCTTAGTTTGATTGTTACTGAAGACGATAATGAATTTGGGATAAGCTTTGTTTATAGCATTGATTTATTTGAAACGCATACGATTCAAAGAATGGCGGAGAGTTTGGCTGTGTTGACAGAGGGTGCTATAAGTAATCCAGCAGCAAAAATAGCTGGACTACCAATTTTACCTAAAAAAGAATTAGCGCGTCTTAAAAATATTTGTCACACAGTAACAAAGTATCCAAAGTCAAAATGTATTCATAATTTATTTGAAGCACAGGTTAATAAAACACCAAAATCTATTGCACTCATTTACCAAGAACATTCTTTAACTTTCGACGAACTCAATTGCAAGGCAAACCAACTTGCACATTATTTAAATAAAAAAGGTGTAAGCAGAAATACTTTGGTTGCTCTTAGTTTTGAGCGATCCATAGATTTTATTATTGCAATTCTTGCTATTCTGAAGAATGGCGCGGCTTATGTTCCTTTGGATCCAGCGTTACCTAGCGAACGTTTAAAACATTTACTACTCGATGTGCAATCACCGGTATTAATTACAGAAAGTAAATTTTTTCATAAATATTCTAGATTTAATTGCGAATGTATTTTATTGGATAGCGATTGGCAAAAAATTGCGCAGAACAGCATGGAAAATATTTTTTTGCAATCTGATCCGAAAGATCTTGCGTATGTTATTTATACCTCCGGATCTACCGGTAAGCCAAAGGGGGTATTATGTCATCATTTAGGTATCCTGAATCGCTTTTATTGGGTTTGGAAAAATTTACCATTCGCAGAAAATGAAGTTTGCTGTCTACAAGCCAACGTAAACTTTGTTGATGCTGTTTGGGAAATATTTGGTCCTTTGGCCCGTGGGGTTAAATTAATTATTATGCCACAAGGTATATCTAAAGATCCCAATCTATTTGTTGAAAATTTAAGTAGATATGGGGTTACGCGCCTTGGTGTTGTGCCATCGTTACTTGCAGTATTGTTTGAACATTATCCAAATATAGCAAATTTGTTACCGAAATTACGGCACTTAGAAATCAGTGGCGAAGCAGTAACAAAGGCATTTTATGAGCGATGCGCAGAATTATTACCATCAATAAGTATTTATGATCGTTATGGTTCAACGGAAATAACTTCTGTTATATACAAGAACATAGTTTTGGCTAATCTTAAGCAAAAATCAAATTTAATCATATCAAATACACGTTGCTATATCTTAGATAAAAATTTAAACCCTGTGCCTGTTGGCGTGGCAGCAGATTTATATTTATCCGGGGATGGCTTGGCATATGGTTATTTTAATCAGCCAGAAATTACTAATGAGAAGTTCATTTCTAACCCGTTTATTTTTAGTCCTGATTCTAAACTGTTTAAAACCGGAGATTTAGCTCGTTTTTTACAAAACGGAGATGTGGAGATATTAGGGCGTAACGATCACTTGGTTAAGGTTAGAGGATTTAGGGTTGAGATTGGTGAAATGGAAGCAGTAATTATGCGCTACGATGGTATTAGAAACGTTTGTGTTATAGCAAGAGAGGATGAAGATAAACAAATTAAAATAACAGCTTTTGTTGTTCGAGATGATAGATTTGAAAATGATGATTTATTTACCCAATCATTGCGTAGTTACATTATGAAATATTTGCCTGAATACGCCATTCCTAACTATTTTTGTATATTAAAAGAGATGCCTGTAACCGCCAATGGTAAGACTAATAAAGAAGCATTATTACGAATATCAACGGATCATTTCTCTCGTACGAATATTTTTGTCCCACCCAAAACTGAAGAGGAAAAATTAATTGCGGATGTATGGCGTGATGTGCTGAAGTTAGATCAGATTGGAATTGATGATAATTTTTTTCAGATTGGTGGACATTCTTTGTTAGCTGTAAGATTGGCGTCGCGAATTCAAAGGATATTTGATGTAATTTTTCCAGTTAAGATGGTGTTTGATAATCCTACGATAAGTAAACAAAGTGCATATCTGTGCAAAACTAAAAAAACACCTACAAAATCAAAAATTTTTCCACGATATCGTGAATTTGGGGAGAAACTACCGCTATCTTTTGCCCAAGAAAGGTTATGGTTTATGACTCAATATCAAGGAGATCGGGCTAATTACAATATTATGCATGTTGTTAAATTAAAGGGTGTTTTAGACATTGACGCTATATCATGGAGTCTGAGTCAACTAATAGAAAGACATGAAAGTTTAAGAACAGTTTTTGACGTGGCTGATGGCATTCCCTGTCAAGCGGTTCAACGGCCTATAGCTATTAAAGTAATACCTGAAGAAATTGATGAAAGAGGTGTTGACACGATTATATCGGAAGAGTCTACATATAAATTTGATTTGTCTACTGGGCCATTAATAAGAATGAGATTATTGAGGGTAAAAAAACAAGAGCATGTTTTATTGCTAAATCTTCACCATATTATAAGCGACGCTTGGTCATTTAGTAATTTATGTCGTGATCTTAAAGAATATTACAATAGTAAACTTGAATCCAGGGTATATAGATTGCCCAAGTTGAATGTTCAGTATGCAGATTATGCGTGTTGGCAAAAAGATCACTTGCGGGATCAAGTTATGCAGGGTCATTTTACTTATTGGCGTGATATGTTACAAGGATATGCAAATTTAAACCTTCAAACCGATTATGCTAGGCCAAAAGAAGAAGATTTTGCTGGGGCAGAAATAGTTTTTGAGGTTAAAAAAGAAGTCAAAAATAAATTAAAAATGTTTGCTATTAAGGCAAATGTTAGTGTATTTATGTTATTGTTGGCTGGATTTAAAATTTTGTTGGCAAAGTTAACTCAGCAAGACGATATATTAATCGGGACATTGACCGCAAATAGAAATTTTCCCGAAGTTGAAGACCTGATTGGCTTTTTTGTTAATACATTACCATTAAGAACTAAGGTGTGCGGTAATAAAAAATTTACAGAATTCTTAGCCGAAGTTAAACAAGTTTGCTTAGATGCTTATGCTCATCAAGAATTACCATTTGAAAAAATAGTAAATGACCTAAAAATTATTAGAGATACTAGCCGTCATCCTTTATTTCAAATATTATTTGCGCAGCAAAATATAGCCGAAGATACAGGTATTTTGGGTTTGAATAATATTATTGAGGTGCCAGTAATATATCAGCAAACCGTCTCTAGATTCGATTTTAGTATAGAGATGTTTGAAAGTGCTGAATCTTTATTTGGTAAAGTAAAGTATAAGTTATCTTTATTTAAAGAAGAAACAATAAAGAAATTGATTGATCGTTATAACTTATTATTAGCGAATATTGTTGATGCTTCAGATATCTTGGTCAAGGATATTAATATATTATTGCCTGAAGAAAAGCAATTATTTCTTACCTGGAATGAAACTGATTTTGAATATACTTGGGATGTAAACATTTCCCAATTGTTCGAAGATAAAGCAAAACATGCCTCAAATGCTATTGCTATGGTTTTTGAGAATGAGCAATTAACCTATAGTAAGCTCAATGCCAAAGCAAACCAGTTGGCAAGATATATTCGAGAGGAATATTTAAATAAAAATTTATCAGGGTTCAAAGACAATAAGTTAATAGCTTTGTGCCTAGATAGAAGCACAGATATGATAGTGTCTATTTTGGCTGTGCTGAAAGCTGGGGCAGCTTATGTACCAATTGATCCAAATTATCCATCCGAAAGAATAAATTACATATTAAAAGATACTGATACACGTTTAATTATTACCCAAGAGCATCTGATTAAAAAATTAGAACCTTTGGTAGCTCAACACACACCTGCTTGTCAAATGGATAATGGCAGGCGCATTCACAATGATCGGATCCAGCTATTGCCAACTGATAACAATAAACTAAAGAATAAACTCTCACGGCTTTCGGAGCGGAACCTGGGTTTGAATAGTAAACCAACAGATCTTGCTTATGTTATTTATACTTCTGGAACTAGCGGAAGACCTAAAGGTGTTATGATTGAGCATCGTGCTTTGTGTTCTTTTGTGTTGGGTTTTATCAATAAATTTAAACTTAGCAATATCAAATTACTAAGTATTACTAACTATGTTTTTGATATTTTTGGCTTAGAGTATTTACTTCCTTTGATTAGCATTGGCACACTATATTTGGCAACCCTAGAGTCTTTTAAGAAAGTATTTGTTCGATATCAATCTGAAATTAATTTTTTGCAGCAGACCCCGTCTATTTGGCGACAACTATTTGATGATATAGATACTAATGTTGCATATGACATAATTGCACTTACTGGCGGTGAGCAATTAGATTTGGATGTGCAAAAGAAATTGCACAAATGTTTTAGAAAAGTTTTTAATGTTTATGGCCCTACAGAAACAACTATTTGGAGTACTGTTCATGAAAGTAATTTAAAACAATTACCATCTATTATCGGTAAGCCGCTTTTTAATGAAAGAATTTATATTTTAGACTCATACCTTAATCGGACACCAATTGGTGGGGTTGGTGAGCTTTATATTGGCGGTGCTGGTCTCGCAAGGGGTTACTTAAATAAATCTGCGTTTACAGTGGAAAAATTTATTTCTAACCCATTTATGACTAAAGCAGATGAGATAAATGGCTATACCAGGATATATAAGACTGGTGATTTAGTAAGATTGTTATCTGACGGAAGCGTGGAATTTGTTGGTAGAGTTGATAATCAAATTAAACTTAGAGGACATAGAATAGAGCCAGAAGAAATAGAAATAGCTATAAATGGTCATATTGGTGTATCGCAAAGCATAGTTGTTGCTGAAGAAGAAAATAACCAGAAGTATTTGATTGCCTATGTAAAATCAAATGATAGTAAAATTGGCAATAAATTGCGTACTTATCTGAAGAAGCAATTGCCAGATTATATGATCCCAGATTTTTTTGTAAGGATTGAAGCCATACCCCTAACAGTTAATGGCAAAGTGAGCAGAAATTTATTGCCTAAGTTAAATATAAGTAAGTTAAAAAATAAAAAAAATTATATTAAGCCACGGTATAAGGAAGAAGTCATTTTAACGCAAATTTGGAGTGAAGTATTAGATATAGAAAGAATTAGTGTAGTGGATAATTTTTTTGAATTGGGGGGTAATTCTTTATTAGCAACTAAACTGGTTTCAAGAATACAGCTTGTATTTGGGGTGGTATTCCCAGTAAAAATGGTATTTGAATGCATGACAGTTAGAGAAGAGGCAAAATACATACAACAAAACTCATGTATAGAACATCGTTGCCAGAAGATAAATTTAGTTTCACGCGACAAACCCCTGCCGCTTTCTTTTTCGCAACAACGGCTGTGGTTTATTGATCAATACGAAGGTGGAGGATCAACTTATAATGTACCTTTTATTGTTAGATTAAAAGGTGATCTTGATATAACAATTTTAAATCTGTGTTTAAATGAGTTGATTGTAAGACATGAGAGCTTGCGAACTATATTTATTAATATACAAGGAGTGCCTTATCAGAAAATTTTATCACCTTTTGAAATTCAACTTCAAATTGAAATCATAAAAGAAAATATATTACAGAAAAAAGTAACAGATTGTCTAAGTAGGGTGTTTAATTTGGCGGAGGGCCCCTTGATATATGCCAACCTATTAAAAATTCATGCTAATGATCATGTTATTGTAATAAATATGCATCATATAATAAGCGATGGTTGGTCAGTAGATATTTTGCAAAAAGAATTGTGTGAATTATATAACAGCAAAACAGAGGGTCGCCAATGTAATTTAAGAGAATTGCCCATTCAATATGCTGATTTTGCTGTTTGGCAAAGGAAGCAGTTATCGGGTAAAGTTTTAGATGAGCAATTAGCATACTGGAAAGAGTATTTGCGCGGGTATAGTAATTTAGAGTTGGCTTTTGATTATAAAAGGCCAATGAATGAGGATCATCACGGGGGAGTAGTAAATTTTTTATTAGATAAGGATATAACCAAAAAGCTAAAGAGATTGGCTCTGAAAGAGTGTTGTAGCTTATACATGATTTTGTTGGCAATATTTAAAGTTTTATTATGTAAATATGCTGATCAAGATGATATAACAATAGGCACAACAGTTGCGGGTCGTAATTCTCGCGAAACTGAGGGGTTGGTTGGTTTTTTTGTAAATACATTACCGGTTCGTAGTAAGATTAACAGAGACGCAAGTTTTCTGGAATTTTTAAAAGAGATTAAGGGTATATGCTTAGAGGTACAATCTCACCAAGATATTCCATTTGAGAAATTAGTTGATGAGATAGGCGCTGCGCGAAATGTTGGGCGCAATCCAATTTTTCAAGTTGTTTTCGAAATGCATAACTATAGCGACTTTGAAAAACCGACAATACATAAGTTACTTGTTGAGTATCTTGATATATCTAATTTTGGAGCTAAGTTTGATTTAAACTTTGCTTTTATCGAAGCCGAATCACAAATTATCGGCAATGTCATTTATAAAACAAGCTTGTTTAAAGCTGAGACGATTAACAAAATAGTTAATTATTTTGTTAATTTATTGGAATCTATTTTATTTGCCCCTAGTAAGCGTATTAAGGAACTGGAAGTATTATCTTCGGAAGAAAAATCGAATTATATTTTGGGCAAAAACTATCGTGAATATAAGACCGACTTTGGCCATACTTTTATTAGTTTATTTGAAGCTCAAGCGCAGAAAAACCCCAATGCAATAGCAATCAGATTTAAAGATAAAACTCTAACTTATTTGCAGTTGAATTCTCACGCCAATTATCTAGCTAATTATTTAAATGATATCAATCATATAGCAGAAAAGCATGTGGCTATATTTATGGATCGGAGCGATTTATTTTTAGTTGGCATGCTTGGCATTTTGAAATCTGGAGGTGCATATGTGCCACTCCTGCCATCTCATCCAGAAGAAAAACATTTACATATTTTAAGCTTGCTCAATACTAGAATAGTTATTACGGAGAAAAAATATGTCAGTTATTTAAAAAGAGTTGCCCCCAAACATGAGCTTATTGTTCTAGATAATG
>JAMCVO010000641.1:8582-8897 GCA_023475715.1 Actinomycetota bacterium | reverse complement strand
ACCTCACCATTCTGCGAACAATGTACAACGGATCTTCGCCGCCTTCAATCATTCTTATTGTCCAGTATACTGCAGCATCGGGATCACTTCCCCTCAAACTTTTATGAAGGGCTGAAATCAAATTAAAATGCTCTTCACCGTTCTTGTCGTAAATCAAAGCTTTTTTGCCAATAATATTTTCTACAAGAGGTATGTCTATTTTAATAACTTCATCTTCACCTTTTTGTAATAAAGAGCTTACCGCAAGTTCCAAAATATTATAAGCAACTCTGACATCCCCATCACAGAATCTGCTTATGAAATGCAATGTTTCTT
>JAMCVO010000641.1:0-8572 GCA_023475715.1 Actinomycetota bacterium | reverse complement strand
AAAGCAGGTTTATATCTTTATCCGAAACAGCTTTCTTTAACAGGAAGTTTATTTCTTCCGGTGACAGTTTATTAAGCACAAATACCTTACATCTTGAAAGTAGTGCAGAAATCACCTCAAAAGATGGATTTTCAGTTGTAGCGCCAATCAGGATTATGGTTCCATCTTCCACATAAGGGAGAAATGCATCTTGCTGGGCCTTATTAAAACGATGAATTTCATCAATAAAAAGGATGGTTCTTTTACCATGTGTTTTTTTTTCGTATTGTGCAATTTCCATAACATCCTTGATCTGCTTTATACCTGAAGTCACTGCTGAAAAAGATATGAACCTGCTTTTTGTTTTTTTTGCTATAATTTTTGCAAGAGTTGTTTTACCGCATCCTGGTGGACCCCAGAAGATCATGGAAAACAGCTTATCACCATCAATTATCCTTTTTAGAATCTTATCTTGACCGACAAGATGCTGCTGACCGATAAAATCATCGAGTTCCTGTGGACGCATTTTATCTGCAAGGGGAGATTGCAATGGGAAACCCTGGGTGGGATTATCATTACTGTTAAATTTATCAAATAATGTCATTTTCAAATTATTATAAGAATTTTACGTAAACTTTTCTTGTTCTGGGACCATCAAATTCACAAAAATAAACTCCCTGCCATGTCCCAAGCAAAAGCTTACCACCTTCAATCATTAAGTTCAAAGTTTGGCCGAAAAGACTTGATTTTATATGTGCATCTGAGTTGCCTTCAACATGGGCATAGCTATCACTTATCGGAACAAGTTTGTTAATTTTATTTATGATATCATGCGTAACGTCCGGGTCTGCATTTTCGTTTATTGTAATTGCAGCAGTTGTATGCGGTACATGAATAAAACATATGCCATCTTTTTTGAATGATGAACTTATTAAAGCATTCAGCTCATCAGTTATATCTATAAATTCCACTCTTTTATTTGTTCTGATTTCTATGGTTTCAGTCATTAAATCCCTTTCGCGAGATATAAAATCCTTTGATAAATTAAATTTTAGCTAAAAAAAATTTAAAAAACTACTATTTTAAAATTAAATTTTAAATTTAAAATCTACTCCATAAATCAATTCTTAATTGAAAAAATAATATAAAAACCTTAAAATGTTTTAGGTGTCTTTATGAAATTTTTTTTATGAAATCTTTAGAGTCAATTAATTTTTATCTTAAAAAATGTTCGAAATACTCAAAAAAAAATATAGTGTTACAGGTATTGGAAATGCCATTATAGATATTGTGGCAAATGTTGAAGATAACTTCATAAAGAATCACAATCTTGATAAAGGTTCGATGAAGATTATTACAGAAGATGAAGCTCACTTGCTAAACGAGCAGATAGCTGCTGTTAAAATGATATCAGGAGGCTCTGCTGCCAACACTGTAGCAGGTCTTGCAATGCTTGGACATAAAGTCGCTTTTATTGGAAAAGTAAAAAATGATGCTTTGGGAAAAGCATTTGAAAGAGAGCTGGAAGCTATTGGGGTTACCTTCATTACACGTAAAGCGAAAAGTAGCATCTCTTCTACTGCAAGATGTATAGTTCTAAGTACGCCTGATGCTCAAAGGACAATGGTTACCTGTCTTGGTATTGCGGGCTCGCTTGGTCCGGAAGATATAGATGAAAAAATAATTACTAATTCATCCATTATTTATCTTGAGGGATATCTATGGGATAAGGATATTGCTAAAAAAGCAATTTTGAAAGCTATTGAACTGGCAAGAAATACAGGCTCAAGAGTAGCATTCGGGCTTTCGGATAGTTTTTGCGTTATAAGACACAAAGATGAATTCTTAAATCTGATAAACGATCGTATCGATATACTATTTGCAAACGAGCTTGAAATAATGGCATTATTCAGCACTGATAATTTAGATTTTGCTGTAGATAAATGCAAACGGTTAAAAATCCTGTCTGTCGTAACCCGATCCGAAAAAGGCTCGATAATTATATTCGGGCATAAGGCAGCCTTCGTGGAAGCTGAAATAACAAAAGTCATGGATAGCACGGGAGCCGGAGACCTTTTTGCAGCAGGTTTCTTAAGCGGGCTTATTAAAGGTATAGATCTGTATTCATGCGGAAAAATGGGCAGCATACTGGCATCAGAAGTAATAAGCCATTACGGTGCTAGACCGGAGCTGCCCCTTATCGAACTTCTAAAAGAAAAGGGTTTTTAAAATTATTGAAAGGAAATCAATGAAAGAAAAGAGTATAGCAGAAGTTGGTGTCTTTGGTGGGTCAGGCTTCTATAATTTCTTAAAAATAAAAGAAGAATTGAGCATGGATACCATATATGGCAAACCCTCGGATACTATAATAATCGGAGAGCTGGAAGGTATAAATGTGGCCTTTCTTCCAAGGCATGGGAGGGGACATAACATACCCCCGCATAAAATTAACTATAGAGCAAATATTGCTGCAATGAAAAAACTTGGAGTTAAGCAAATTTTCGGACCTTGTGCCACAGGAAGCCTTCAGCCAAATATAAAACCCGGTGACTTTGTCATCTGTGATCAATTCGTTGACAGGACTAACTGCAGAATTGATACTTTTTATGATGGACCTCATACCACTCATATTTCTACTGCAGATCCATATTGCCCTGATTTGAGAGAAATTGTCATAAAGAATGCTGAAAAAATAGGTATAACAACTTATTCCAAAGGAACTGTGGTAGTTGTTCAGGGTCCAAGATTCAGCACAAGATCAGAAAGCAAGTGGTACTCCGGTCAGGGATGGGAAGTAATTAATATGACACAATATCCTGAAGTTGCCCTTGCCCGTGAAATGGAAATGTGTTATGTAAATATTTCACTCATTACCGATTACGATGTTGGTCTTGAAGGTCATCCAGGTATAAAATCCGTAACCAGTCAGGATGTAGTTAGGATTTTTAAAGATAATAATGAAAAATTAAGGGAACTTCTTTTTAAGGCTATCCCGGGAGTACCTCGTGAAAGGCACTGTATTTGCTCGAATGCTCTCGAAGGCGCGGTTATAAGTTAGTTTTGGATATGAATGTATAATATATTTCCCGTTTAACAATTTTATTAATTTGATTCTTGAGAATAGATGGTGGATAGCCTTTGAAAACTAAAATTATTGTTGCATGTGATAAATATAAGGGAAATTTAAGTGCATTACAGGTCTGCAGTATAATCAAAGATGCCATAAATGAAACTGCGCAATATTTAGGTGAAAAAGTTGACATCATAATAAACCCTATGGCTGATGGTGGTGAGGGTACCGTTGACACAATTGTCGAGAGTTTAAATGGTAAATTCGTAAATTTAAAGGTGACAGGACCACTTGGGAACAAGGTTATTTCAAAGTTTGGAATAATAGGAGAAAAAACTGCAATAATTGAAATGTCTGCTGCTTCAGGTTTATGGATGGTTCCGAAAAACAGGAGAAATCCTCTAAAAACAACTACTTATGGAACAGGTGAGCTAATAAAAAAAGCTTTGGAGATGGGTTGCTGTAAAATTATTATTGGAATAGGCGGAAGTGCAACAAACGATGCAGGTATGGGAATGGCTCAGGCACTTGGGGTCAAGTTTTATGACATTAATAAAAATCTTCTTGGATTTGGTGGTGAAGAGCTCACTAAAATAAATAAAATTGATATAACTGGAATAAATCCAATGATTAATTCTGCAAAATTTGAAATTGCCAGTGATGTTGATAATCCGTTATTTGGACCAAATGGTGCAGCTTATGTTTATGGTCCTCAAAAAGGTGCAGATAATGAAATGGTTAAACTTCTTGATGAGGGTTTGAGAAATTTTTCGCGTGTAGTAAAAAAAAGCATTGGTAAAGACATTACCAGCATAAAAGGAGCGGGAGCTGCAGGCGGTCTCGGAGCCGGGATTGTAGCATTCTTGAACGCAAGTATCAAACATGGAGTAGAGATTATTATAGAGGCAACAGATCTCGAAAGGAAAATGAATGGAGCAGACCTTGTTATAACCGGAGAAGGTGAAATGGACAGCCAGACTTTTTCAGGAAAAAGCTCATACGGAGTTGCCATGCTGGCGAAGAAACTCAATATTCCAATAATAACTATAAATGGGTCTAAAGATTTTAATCTAAATGAAATCGGTAAAGAAAAGTTAAGACTTTTTAGTGGAAATTTTGCTATAGTAAACAAACCTATGAATTTAGAAGAGGCAATTAAAAATGGTAAATTTCTGCTTGGTGAAATGACAAAAGAGCTTATTCGTTTTTTTCTGATAACCAGGCTAAAGACATCAGGTTATTAGAACTAACTTGATAAGCAGCATAAGAATTAAGGAGGTCAAAATGAAATTAATTGGAAATGTTGAAATAGAAAATGTTGATAAGATAAAAAGTGGTAAAGTAAGGGAAATGTTTTCATTTGAAGATAAAATTTTAATCGTGACAACAGACAGGATTTCAGCATTTGATTTCATACTTCCAACATTGATTCCATATAAAGGTGCCGTACTTAACAAGATTTCAGTATTCTGGTTTAATTATTTAAAAGACATAATTGAAAATCATTTGATTGAAACTGATTTTGAAAAATTTCCTAAGGTTTTTAAAAAATATAAGGAAATTTTAAGAGATAGATCAGTAATAGTAAAAAAGGCAAAGATTTATCCAATCGAATGCGTCGTAAGAGGATATATAACAGGTTCCGGGTGGGAAGATTACAAAGCAAGCGGAAAAATAGGCAGTATAGATTTGCCGCCAGGTTTAAAAATGTGCGATAAGCTGCCGGAACCTATTTTTACTCCTACGACTAAGGCCGAAGTGGGACATGATTTATCAATAACATTACAAAAAGCTAAAAGAATTTTTGGTTCAGATATTATTGAATTCTTAAAAAATAAGAGTATTGAATTATATTTAAAAGCCTCCAATTATGCTTACCAAAAAGGCATAATAATAGCTGACACCAAATTTGAATTCGGTGCCAGCGATGATGGAATCATTCTTGTAGATGAAGTTTTGACGCCAGATTCATCCAGATTCTGGCCACTCGATGAATATGAACCTGGAAGACAGCAGTTAAGCTTTGATAAACAGTATGTCAGGGATTATCTTCTCAGCACCGATTGGGATAGAAATTCAACTCCTCCGAAATTATCCGAAGAAGTAATTTCAAAAACAACCCAAAGATATATTACGGCATATGAAAAACTGGTTGGAAAAAAATTTGATTTGAAATGAGGTCTGTTGAAAATACATGTAATATTTACAAACCGTTTTGACAGTAGAGAAATAGAAGAAGTTAATTTAAAGAATTGCGTCTGTGGAGTAATAGATACAATAAGGGCAACTTCAACTATTGCAACAATTCTTGGATGTGGCGGAAAAGAAGTAATTATTGCCAGAAATAAAAGGCAGGCATTTATATTTAAAAAGATATTTACCGATTATGTTTTATGTGGTGAAGAAGGGGGACTTCCTCCGAAAAGATTTGACTATGGTAATTCGCCACTTGAGATATCCAAACTGGATGTTAAGGATAAGGGATTTATAATAATGACCACTAATGGCACGCAGTCAATTTTTAAAGTAAGAGAATGTCCCGCAGTATTTATATTATCTATTTTAAATATGAATTATACAGTCGATGCCTTGGTTGATTATGCATTTAAGAATAGAAATGATATTGCTTTGCTTTGCTCCGGAGAAAAAGGCAAGATAGCTTACGATGATGTTTATACGGCAGGTATTGCAATAAAGTATCTTTTGACAAAACCATTAAGATTTGAATTTAGTGACAGCTCTAAATTAGCTATGACTGCTGCATTGACAGACAGTGATGTTATAAATGCCCTTGAAAAATCCAGCAGCGCATACTCACTAAGGAAAGTCTGCTTGGGCGAAGATATAGAGTTTTGCAGTCAGTTAAACAAATTTAAAATAGCAGCAAAATTATATATTCTAAATTCAAAAAATATTAGGGCTGAAGAAACCTACAAAACATATTTTAAAAACAAAATAACAAAAACCACATATAAAATCGATCAGTTATTTGTTATAAGAAAATATGATACCAGCAAAGTTATTTCCCCCTAGGTCCGAAATAAGCAGTGCCTTCAAGCATAGATACACCTTTTGATGAGAACCAGAAATTGTTTTCTGCAATGTTGCTTCCTTCCATTACCGGATCTATCTGAATGACGTATGTGCCTTCATTTTTGATGTCATTTATTAAAACATCAATTGTTACTGTTTCTCCGGGTTTTACATCCTGAGGTAATACAGATCTGGATGTTCTGTCATAATCAGTAAAATCAACATCCTGGCCGTAATAATGGTATCCTATTCTTACAAGGTTTGGCTTCTCGGTTCTCCATGTAAAATCTGAAGTGTTTTTTATTTCAATCCTTATGAAGTTATCCTTATCAGTAAGCATATAGGAAGGAATATAGCCTTTTATTTCAGCACCAATAGTTGCATTTGTAAAATCAACTTCTTTTACCGTTTCTTGTGCAGCACTGGTTTCACCACTTGTATTTTCTTCTTTGTTATTAGCTGTTTGGTTAGTGCCGACATCTGTTTTGCCAGTTGTTGCTCCACCTAATAAAGAAGAGCATGAAGTTGATGAAATGATTAAAAATGCCATTAGCATAAAGAATATAAAAGTAATTGTCACCGTACTTAATATTTTTGATTGTACTTTTTCTTTGTTTTTTGATTTTAACATTTTAACCTTTCATATTAAATATTTTATAGTTTCCAATCCTGTATATTATAAATTAGTTTTAATATTTTTTGAATAATATAAATAAAATTTATATAATGACTAGAAGACTTATTATATCTTTTTATTTTTTTATATTTTATAAATTTTATTTATGGGGTCATTATGAACTCTTCATTAGAAATAGTCGGACTGGTTGCTATTATATTAATTTCAGCTTTTGCCATAATTGGAATTATTGTTTCAATTCCTTTGTTGCGGCTTATAAACCGTTTTAAATTCCTGGCAGAAAAATTGAACGAAAGTATTGTTCCTATGGTTGAAAAATTAAATACTACAGTAACTCATCTAAATACTGAAATTGGTTCAATAAGCGAATTGACACAAAGTGTAAGTTCTATTGTGGAACAGCTTGAAAAAGTCGTAAGACTGGCAAGGATACTTTTAACAAATCCTCTGATAAAATTGATTAGCGCAGGTGTTGGTCTTGCCAGCGGGATAAAAAAAGCAGCAGGTGAAGAAAAAAATAATGAAATAAATCAAGACAAGAAACAAGAATAGGAGGTAAAAAATGAATTCTGAAAATAATTATGGTCGCAACAGTGGTAGTGCAGGAGGTGTTGCTGCGGCTCTTTTTATCGGGTTAATTATTGGAGGGATACTGGGCATACTTTTCGCTCCAAAATCAGGAAAGGAAATCAGAAAAGAGCTTTTGGAAAAAAGTGAGAAAATAATAGAGAAGAGTAAAGAAAGCCTGGGTGATGTAGTGGAAAAAACCAAAGATTTAGCTCAAGTAGGAAAACAGAAAATAGAAGAGTTAAAAATAGCAGGAGAAGAAATATGGGAAAAGGGCAAAAAAAAGGTAGAAGATACCGCAAAGAAAATTAAAGTTGTAGTCAATGAAAGTAAAACCAAAGCTAAGGAAACTGAAGATTATTTATCTTAGTAACACCCAAAAATGATTAATAAGACCCTTACAAAGAAAATTTTAGATACACTGCTAAAAACAGGCGGGAGTTTCTCTGAAATTTTTGCACAAAAAAAAGAAGTTAATAATATCAAATTAGAAGATAGCAAAATTGAGAATTCAAGCAGTGGATTTGAATTAGGTTGTGGTCTTCGCTTAATTTATAAAGACAGCACATTTTATGCTTATGTGGATTCACTTCAACAGGACATCTTATTAAATGCAGCACGAATATTAAGCTCTGCTGTGAATGAAACCTTCAAAAATAAAGTTCTGAACCTGAATGAGGTTTATAGTTCTTATATCGCACCAATAAAAAAATATCCTTCAGGCATAATTCAGGACAACAAGAAGGAAATCTTGTTAAGTGTGGATAGCTCTGCCCGAAACTACAGTCATTATATTATTCAGGTTTCTTCAAATCTTTCGGATATGGAAGAAGAAATTTATATTGCTAATTCGGAAGGCATTATATGCAATGACAATAGTACCAAAGTAATTCTTTCGGTCAATGTGGTGGCGCAGCAAAAAAAAGAAATCAGAACCGGATATAAATCACTTGCAAGAACCAGTGGTTATGAAGTTTTTGATATTGAAAAACCGGCTGTTGTTTCAGGGGAAGCCGCAAGTATTGCCGTGAAGATGCTTGAAGCTGTAAATGCTCCGTCAGGTTCTCAACAGGTTGTCATAGGTCCTGCATTTGGCGGGGTTATTTTTCATGAAGCATGCGGTCATGGATTAGAAGCAGATGCTATATTAAAAGATGCATCTGTTTTTAAGGATAAAATTGGTAAAAAAATTGCAAATAGCATTGTTACCGCAATTGATAACCCTTCGATGCCTTATCATTGGGGTTCATACGCCTTTGACGGTGAATCCACATAAGCATAAAATG
>JAMCVO010000239.1 GCA_023475715.1 Actinomycetota bacterium | reverse complement strand
ATTCTATCTCACTCCAAATTGGTATCCCTCTTTTATCGGCCTCTTTAATTATGGCGATATTATTCGGAATACCAGGACTGACTATTGTCAGATCTATCCCCTTTATAATATCAGTATTTTCATTTATCTTTTCATCAAGCTTTATTTCCAATTTAAAACTTTTTGTTTTTTTAATTTCCTTAAAGTTGGATTCAATATCAATACAAGGATTGCTGTCCATTCCCAATACGCTTACTGGTAATAAGGCGAGTTTTTTTATGACAGAAATACCACTTTTCGCCAGGCCCAAAACCAGGATATTTTTATTTTTCAAAAAGTTCTTGATTTCCAAATTCATTTCTAGTCTAAAAATTTAAAGTAATAAATGAAAAATCCAACTCCTGAAAAAAGAACACAGACTATCCAGAATCGTATAATGACCTTTATTTCCGCCCACCCAAGGAGCTCAAAGTGATGGTGGAGAGGGGCCATCTTAAATACCCGTTTTTTGCGTATCTTAAACCATATAACCTGTATAATTACCGAAAGAGTTTCCAGAACAAATAATCCGCCTATTATTAACAGCAATATTTCCTGTTTTAAAATTATTGCAACAGCAGCTATCAAGCCGCCCAGGCCAAATGAGCCCGTGTCACCCATAAAAATTTCGGCGGGAGCCGTGTTCCACCACAAAAAAGCGGCACATGCTGCAATTGCCGCCCCACAAATAACCGCTATGTCTATCCCAAATGAAACATTGGAGATTGTCCATTCCAGAAATGCAATAAAACAGAAAATTGCCAGAACTATCGATGCGCTGCCTGCTGCAAGACCATCGAGCCCATCAGTTAAATTTACTGCATTGGTCGTTGAGATGATGATAATGGCAGGAATAATATAATACCAGTTTCCAAGCTGAAATTTTAAGCTGGTGAGCGGAATACTCAATGACGTATCAAGATTAATAACATACTTCGCAACAAGAAAGAAATAAATGCATACGATCACCAGAAGCAATATTTTTACCCATCCCCGGAGCCCAAGGGACCTCTGCTTCCTAAGTGACATATAATCATCAATAAAACCAATAAGACCGCACATCAGGAAAACAGAAACTACAAAAATTCCTTCATAGCTGAATACATCATGCCTGTAGAATTTGATGATTGATACTCCTGCATAAGAGATTAAAGCCGCTACGATAAATACTATTCCGCCCATTGTTGGCGTACCGGATTTGGTTGAATGTGATTTTGGTCCGTCGATTCTAATGCTCTGACCGATTTTTCTTTTTCTTTGTATCTTTATAAATAATGGGGTAAAAAACAGTGAAATCAGCCCACCGAATATAATTGAAAGAAAGATCCAGTTCATAATTTATCCTCTGAAATAAAAAAATTTAAAAACATAAAAATAAACCATTTAATTAATAAAATCCAGCAGGCTTTCAAGCCTGTTTGTTCTTGATCCTTTAATAAGGATAACATCGCCGGCTTTTAAAAAACTTTTTAATTTACCGCCAAGATTTCCTTTATCAGTAAAATAATGTGATTTCCCAGGTAAAAAACCTAAGCAAATCTTTTCCGAAAGCCTGCCGGCTGCAATAACCACATCTATATCTCTCTCCTTTAAGTATTGACCAATCTCAAAGTGCAGCCGCTCGCTTTCATCTCCAAGCTCCAGCATATCTGCAAGTATTACAACACTTCTGCCTTTATTTTTGGAAGCTACCAGCTTGAGCGTATCAATTGCTTTTTTCATTGACAGGGGGCTTGCATTATAACAATCATTAATAATAATTTTATCTCCTTTTATTATTACTTCCATCCTTTTGTTCTCTAAAACCGTACTTTCAATGCCTTCCCTTATCACTTCCGGTTCAAGTTTTAAAAAATTACATATTGCCGCGGCACAGCATGCATTATAAAGATTATGATAACCTGACACATGTAAATTTATTTCCGTAAGCTTTTTCTTATTTTTATAAAAATCAAAAGAAAATTTTCCATATTCATCCATATCCTTTTCAAGAAAATTAAAATCAAGATTATTATTGCGTCCGAATTTCAAGACTTTGCACTTTGCTCTTTTCTCAATAAAATCTGTCCAATCATCATCATTATTTAAAAAAAGCACACCCTTTTTTATGGCAATGAACTCTGCCATTTCTGATTTTGCCAGTGCTATTTCCTCAATGTTTTTAAAAAATTCAAGATGAGAAGGACCAATTGCAGTTATTGCTCCTATATCCAGGTTTATGACCTTAGAAAGTTTCCCGATCTGGCCATTTGCTCTCATACCAAGTTCGGCAATGAAAAATTGAGTCTTTTTATCAATTTCAAGAACAGATTTGGATATTCCAATCTCTGTGTTGAAATTTTTTGGGGTAAATTTTGTATTAAAAACCCTGCTCAATACACCTGCTACAAAATCTTTTGTTGTAGTCTTGCCAACACTGCCGGTTATGCCTATCACAATGGGATTGAATTTCCTGATATAATGATAGCTAATATCCTGCAGAAAGTTTAAATTATTTTCAGTCTCCAGCACCAACATATTGTTCCATATATCAGATTTTGTTTTACTCTTCCAGCAAGAAACCATATCATGGAACCTTGATTCAAAAATAAAACCAGAGGCTCCCTTATTTAAAGCATCGCCAATAAAATCATGTCCATTATAATTTTCGCCTGCAACAGGTATAAAAAAATCCTCTTCTTCTATTGTTCTGGTATCAGTGGATATTGAAGCCAGCTTAAAATTCTGCAAACTGTTATTTTTGCAGCCATAAACAGTTGAATTGGTCCAATCCAGTATTTCCTTTAATTTTATTTTACTGCCAAGTTTCATCTATCCCAGTCCTTTACAACTTCCTGATCGCTGAAATGTATTCTAAAATCTGAGAATTCCTGATAATCTTCATGGCCTTTTCCGGCAATCATTATAATGTCTTTTTTCCCGGTAATATCAAGAGCGTTAAATATTGCTTCTTTTCTGTCAGCTATTTTCATATATTTTTGAGTACCGGATTGGCGGAATCCTTCTTCTATCATATCCATTATCATTTCCGGTTCTTCGGTCCTTGGGTTATCTGAAGTAATAATCGTAAAGTCAGCCAGCAGAGCCGATATCCCACCCATTATTTTTCTTTTTGTCTTATCTCTATCGCCGCCGCAGCCAAAAACTGAAATGAGTTTCCCGCCGGGTTCCAATAATGACCTCGCTGTTTTCAAAACATTCTCCAAACCATCAGGTGTATGCGCATAATCCACTATAACATTTCTATTTTTTTTCAATTCAATTTTTTCAAACCTGCCCGGAACCCCTGATATTTTTCTTATTCCATCCTGAATATTTTTTATTTTCAGATCCATAATTAAACCCATGCCGGCAGATGCCAATATATTATAGACATTGAAAAATCCGCATAATTTTGAACTTATTTTAAACTTAAAATTACCTCCTGACCGTCGCTGATAATTTAAATACATGCTGGTCCCATTAATAGAATTACTAATATCAGTTGCAAGCAGCCCTGCGCTCTTGTCTCTTATTGCATATGTCAGCGATTTTAAATCAGTTGTCCCTGCCAGGGCCGCTCCATATATATCATCAATATTGATTACGGCTTCCTTGCCTCCGTATTTTCTTCTGTTTTCCTTTAAGAACAGCCTTTCTTTAACTTCAAAATAATTTTCCATGTTTACATGATAATCCAGGTGGTCCTGAGTTAAATTCGTAAAAATAAAATAATCATAGTCAAGGTAGTCTATCCTGTAGAGATCAATGGAATGAGAAGATACTTCCATTGTTGAAGCTTTTATTCCCTCCCGGACACTTTTGCGAAAAAATTCATTCAAATCCAATGATTCAGGTGTAGTTCTGTCAAAATCTATAAGGTCATGTCCAATAAAAGATCCAACAGTTGTAATCATTGAGGTTTTTAATCCCTCAGACTTCAAAATTGAATCAGTCAAATAAACTGTTGTGGTCTTTCCATTGGTTCCTGTTACACCTATCAACACCAATGAGCCCGTCGGATTTTTATAAAAATTCCTGCAGACTTTTGGAAATTCCTTCCTGCAGTCTTTGACCAATATCTGGGTTATATTTTCCGGCAGCTCCAGAACTTTTTGTACCATTACAGCCGATGTGCCACTTTGTGCCGCTTCCCGGGCAAAATCATGACCATCTTTTTTAAAACCCATAATGGAAATGAATAAATTCCCTATTTTAGTTTTTTTTGAATTGATAGAAATTCCTGTTATTTCAATATCTTGCGGACCAACGATATTAATATATCCAATATCCTTTAAAACATCCCTAAGTTTCATACTGTCCCACCCTTAATCTTTTTAAAGAAAAATTCATGATTTCCTTAAAAATAGGAGCTGCAACAGTTCCGCCAAATATTTCATTATCGGGACCATGTGGCTCATCAATTACTACTACGATTGCGACCTGAGGATTATCATAAGGTGCAAAACCTACAAATGAAGTAATAATTCTTCCTTCACTGTAACCAATTCCGCTCTGGTTTGCTTTTTGTGCAGTTCCGGTTTTTCCACAAACTTTAACTCCTTCAATTTGTGCCCTGGTACCTGAGCCATCATCTACCACTGCAAGCATCATGTCTTTTACCTCATTGGCCGTAGTTTCACTTATAATCCTGATTTTTTCTTTTTTATCGAAATATTCTACACTTTCGTTCTGAAGCCTAATTTCTTTCACAATATTCGGTGTTACCAGATAACCGCCATTTGCAATTACACTCGCTGCCCTTACAAGCTGCAAAGGAGTTATTGATATACCCTGGCCTATTGCAA
This sequence comes from Actinomycetota bacterium, assembly GCA_023475715.1. The sequence goes on along the minus strand of JAMCVO010000239.1, from coordinate 31,323 downwards.
GCGTACCAATTGAAGATGCTGACCAGTTCTTATAATTATATAAAATTCCACCTTCTTCTCCGGGAAGATCTACCCCCGTTGGTTCCCCAAATCCATATTTCTTTATGGATTCATAAAACAATTTTTTCCCCATTGAAAGCGCCGAAGTAACCGCTCCAATATTACTGGAATATTTAATTATTTCACTGGTGGTATAGCTTATGTTATAGTTTCTGTAAAGTTCCTTTATTATTTTATCGCCGACTTTTATACTTGGGGGCAGGCTAAATAGCTGGTCATATTTTATGCAATTATTATCTATTGCAGAAGATATATTTACTATTTTGAATGTAGAACCAGGTTCATATGTAAAAGAAATTCCCAGGTTCTTATATAAGGATTCGTCATATTGCTGATAATTATTCAGATCAAATCCCGGATAACCTGCCATGGCATAAATTTCTCCGGTCTGCGGGTTCATGACTATGGCCATGGACCTTAGAGCTTTATAATCAGCTGTTACCTCTTCTAATTTTTTTTGGGTAATATATTGTATCTGCGAATCGATTGTAAGCACCACATCACCGCCATCAACAGGAGATATATAATTGTTCTTGCTGCCCGGTATTATTTTCCCATATACATCTTTCTCAATTATGTATTTTCCGTCAATACCTCTGAGAAGTTTTTCATATTCCAGCTCAACCCCATCCAAACCATTGTTATCAAGACCTGTAAAACCTATAACTGCAGCAGCAAGATCATTTTGGGGATAATATCTTTTTGTTTCATTTTGCGTATAAATTCCCGGAAGATTTAACTGGTTTATAAGTTCTGCAACCTCTGAGCTTACCTGTCTTTTAATATAAACAAAACCAAGATCCTTATTTCCAATTTTTTGCCCTATTGATCCGGCGTCTATATCCAATATTTTTGACAGCGCTTCAGCCTCTTGCTCAGGGCTGATTACCAGTTTTGGATTTGCATAAACTGTTTTTTCAATTAAGCTTGTAGCCAATTCTATTTCACTCCTATCCAATATTTTGCCCCTCTTGGCATTAACTGTAAATTGATCCATATGCTGGTATTCTGCATAACTTTGATACTTGGAAGCATATATATATTGTATTGAAACAAGCTTAGATATAACCAGAGCAAAAGCCATGATAAATAAAATAAACAGGAAATATATTCGTTTCCTGTTTATTTTATTATTAGTTACCCTAATCATCTTAGCAATTTTTTCAATTATAAGTTATGGTATGAAAAATGTTAACACTCCTTCTGAGACTACCATTATAATATCTTTTATGCTATATATAGTACCTAAAAAACTGTCATATTGCCTTAACTCCGGTGCAGGATTTTTTGTAATATAATCATGAATTTTTTCTTCTTTTGCCAGATTTACCTCTGTTACTTTCATCACTTTTATATCTTCTGACATCTTCATTCCCAGATCATTTTCTGCAACATTTATAATCCTGTCAGGATTTTTTAACTCAGAGATTTTTAATTTTAATCTGTCAGCTCGTTCTTTCTCCATGGAAAGCATTTCATTGTTTTCAAATATCTTCTTATCATAATTAATTGCTTCTGTTTTTAACCCAATATTCAGTAAAAGTCCAAGGCATGCAAAAACAACAACTATTATACATACATAAAAAATTCCTGTATGCGATTGTATAATCTTTTCTCTACCCGTATTTTCCTGCTTGTTAACCAGATACAATAACGGGTATGATTTCCTGCTATATAATTCTTCTTCTGCTAATCTTGTACTCATTTAGGTTATACCTTTTCAAAAACTCTTAATTTTGCACTTTTGGACCTTGGATTATCTTCAATTTCTTTGGCTGCCGGCCTAACTACCTTCTTTGTCAAAATATTTCCTCTTTTCCTTGCTTCACATCTGCAAATAGGAAAATCCGGTGGACAAACACATTTGCCCGAAAAATTTTCAAATTTCTTTTTTACTATCCTATCTTCTAATGAATGATAAGAAATAACTGCAATTCTTCCTTTCTTTTCAAGAAAATTAATAGATTGATCCAATGATTTGCCTATGTTATCGAGCTCATCATTGACTTCAATCCTTAAAGCCTGAAAAATTCTTTTTGCCGGATGCCCTCTCCTTTGGTTGCTTGGTCTTCCTGGAATTGCTTTGCTGATTATTTCCGATAACTGGCCGGTGGTTTCTATACTCTTTACTTTTCTGTGATTTATTATGCTCCTTGCAATCCTGCCGGACCATTTTTCTTCGCCAAACTTATAAAAAATTTCTTTCAGCTTTTCCTCTGAGTATTCATTTATTATTGAATATGCATCTATTTCTGTATTATTTCCAAACCTCATATCTAGCTTTTCATCCCTGATATAGCTAAAACCTTTTCCGGATCCTTCGATTTGCATTGAAGAAATGCCCAGATCAAATAAAAAACCATTCACTTTTTTAATCTTTAGCTTTTTTAAAATTCCGGTGATGTTTACAAAGTTATCATTTATCAGATAAGCACTATCCAAAAGTTTCTTTTCGGCCAGTATTCTGGCGGCGGTGCTTATGGCCTGGCTATCAAGATCAACTCCAATTATTTTGCCTGTGGGGGCAATGGCTTTAATAATTTCTATGGTATGGCCGGCACCGCCAAGCGTTCCGTCAAAAATAACATCACCTTTTTTTAAATTTAAATAATTTATTACCTCCTTTACTAGAACTGGCTTATGTATATTTTCATAATTCATTTACATTCTGAAATTTAATATTTTATTATCATTTGCCTTGCCTGTTATTAAAATCCAAGTTCCTCCAATGTACTGTCGTCACTCATAAATTTATTGTCTGTCTCATCATAATAACTGGACCATGACTGCTTGGACCAGATTTCCACCCTGTCTGATACACCCACCAGAACTATATCCTTACCCAGATTTGCATACTCCGATAGATTCTGAGGAATCTTAACCCTGCCTTGGGGATCAATTGCTTCATCATTTGCAGAAGCATAAAACCAGCGCGCGAGCGCCAGTGTATTCTTTTTGGCTATGGGACCGGCTGGTATTTTGGATCGAAGGTTGTTCCAGCCTTCCTTTGAGAACAAAAAAAGGCACCTCTCATCAAATCCTTTTGATATGACTGCGCCTCCGATAAGTTCCTCTCTAAATTTTGAAGGAATAAAGACTCTTCCCTTATTATCTTTTGTTCTATGATATTCCCCTATAAACATTTCTTTAAAATTACCTGACTATTTTTAATGAAATTAAGGGAAAATTTCCGAATTTTCCCCACTTTTACCCACTTTTATCCATAAGATAGCACAATTCACCATAATTGTAAATGTTTTTACCAAACTTTTTTAAAATTTTTTTTATATATTTATATATAAATATATATATTATTGTTGAGATTATAAGCACAAAAAGGAAGGTCCATTATTTGAAGTTGATTTCACAATAGCCTGTCATATCTATTTTTGGCAGGAATAAAAAAATTTAAAATAAAATAGAATTAAAATAAGTAAAAATTGAAAGACTGTAAGAAAAAATTAATCTTCCATTTTTAATTCCTTGGTAATCAATTTACCATCCTCAGTTCTGGTCAGCTCTTCAATTTTTCTTTCTGCTTCATTTAGCTTTTTCAGACAATGAGAAGAAAGTTTTACACCCAATTCGAACTTATCGATCGAAGTTTCAAGGGATATGCTCTCGTCTTCAAGATCTTTTACGATTGCTTCCAGTTTAACCAGTGCATCCTCAAAACTTAATTTTTCAATTTCCATCCTGCGGCTCCAATCTTAGTTTCTTATTAATTTTACTTAAAATTTTAGATAATAGAATACCATCCTGCAAAATTACTTTAATATTTTCTCCAATCTCAACCTCTTTGATGCTTCTTATATTTTTTTTTGATTTTTCATTCAATATTAAGGCATATCCTCTTTCAATCGTTGATAATGGACTATTTTTTTGAAGATCTTTAAGAATTAAACCAGCCTTATTCTTTTTTATATTCAGAGAATTTTTGAAATATTCAAGGATTCTCGTATAAAAGTTACCCATTATCACCTTATTTAAATTTATTTTATCATATATATATTTCTTATTTATCTGTTTGGACTGTTTTACTAACTTATTATCCAGCTTATCCATTAAAGCTTTCATATTTTCTTTGAGTTTTGAATTTAAGCTGTCAAACTCCTGCCACATCGCAAGATCAATTGTTTCAGGTTTTTTAAAGATTCTGCGTTTAATTAAAAAAGATATTTCTTTCTTTCCGATCTTCAATTTAGCATCAACATGTATCTGCATTTTCCTGACTAATTTTTTTATTTTTTCCATAACTTCTGATTTGTTCAGGATAATAACTTCAGCGGCAATCGACGGAGTAGCAGCTCTCAAATCTGCAACAAAGTCCGAAATTGTGAAGTCTGTTTCATGCCCTATTGCTGAAATTACGGGAATACTGCAATTAAAAATTTTTTCCGCAATCATTTCTGTATTAAAAGCCCAAAGATCTTCAAGGGAACCTCCGCCCCGGGCTATTATGATTACATCGACACCATACTGGCAAAGATCATCAATTGCCTCACAGACCTCTATGCTTGAAGTAATGCCCTGCACATTTACATTTCTCACAACCAGATGGAAATTTTCATAACGTCTGGAAAGGACAGATATCATATCATGCAGTACTGCGCCTCCTATTGAAGTGATGGCACCAATAATTTTGGGCAGGACAGGAATTTTCTTTTTCCGCGATGGCTCAAAGTAACCTTTATTTTCAAGTTTGGATTTCAATTGCTCAAAAGCCAATAAAAGTGAGCCTTTTCCTACTGGTTTGGCATCCACCGCAATAATCTGGTATTCCCCTCTTTTTTCATAAACAGAAACATAACCATTAATTAAAAGATGCAGACCGTCTTCTATTTCATAGGACAATTTTCTGTTATTTTCATGAAACATCACAACTTTTATCTTTGAATGTTCATCCTTCAAGTCAAAATAGATATTCCTCTTATTGTGAAAATAACAGTTGCTCACTTCTCCCTCAACCCATATACTTGAAAAATTCGATTCAAGATCTTTTTTTACACTGAAATTAAGCTCGCTTACCGTATAAATATGAGTACCGGTAATTTGCGAATTGTTGAATATTTCTATTTTATTATGATCCATTGAATAATATTTTATAGTCAAACAATATCCTGATAATAATATAGATACAAAAAATTATTTCCATTGCGGTTGCAATAAAATTAATTATATTTTCCGGTCCGCTTGATCTTTCTTTTAAATATTCTGATGGCTTTTTATAAAACTTTTTGATGCCCGGAAGAAACTTTAAGAGAGAATAAAAAGTATATCCCGTGAGAATTGAAGCACCGATTATCACGGCAATATTATTAAATAAATAGACGCAGGCAATAAAATAGCCAATTTCAATAAGATTTAAAATGATAATGATAATTAACGACAATATTCCCGGTCCGGATTTCAAGGAAAAATCTCGTTCATCCTCGGGAATACTTTCTTCCAATCTTTCGGTATCTTCAATAATAGTATTGCCACTACTTGATTTGATTAAAAACCTTAAACTTGATACATGGAGCCATATTAATATTAGTGAAAGAAACATTATTAGGAACATAGGGAATATTATATCAACAATATAAAAAGTTAAAAACTAGACCTTTATCTTTATAGAGGCTATATTTTTTTGACCCTTGTATCAAATGATTTATAAAAAACTTTATTTTTTTACTTTTTCATCAGAAGAAGTGCCGCTGGTTTTTACATCAGGAGTTGCGGCCTTATCTTCCTTCTTGCTTTCCTTCTTATCTTCTTTGGGTGGCGTCGAACCGGTAATTGTTTTATTTGAACCGGATTTATAATCCGTAGAATAAAAACCAGAACCTTTAAAAATTATTCCTGAAGGTAAAAATAATCTTAGTGCTTCAGAATTACATGAGTCGCAGTATTCTTTGCCTTCAGATCCCATTTTTCTGAATTTTTCAAAAATTTTACCACATTTTGTACAACGATAACTATATATAGGCATGTAACTTATTCCTTCCTTAAAAAATTATAAAAAATATATATTAATAATAAACTTTAGTCAAACAATATCTATAAATTGTTAGCACCTAAAATTTCGTGATAAAAAATAAATTGATAAGCCAGGATGGGTATTGAGAAAACCATTTGAAGATGCTTCCATTTAAATCTTACATTACAAAGAAAGATAATGGATTTGAAAATGGCAGTTATAAAGCAGTTTTCAGCCTAACGACTCTCAGGACCTGATTTTGCTGAACTCCTGTTTTACTCTTTGAAACAGCAGCTCAAGTATTTCCTTAAATGTATTGTCAAGACCCAGATTCTCAATGATTCTGATATTATTATCTTTTGCAAGATTTTCAATATAATTTTGTATCATCTCTATGTTGTCAAGATGCTTTATATATTTCTGGACAGGCCGGGAACCCTGAGTTTCGGTGGTCCTTTTTGTGAAATGTTCCTTTAAGATTTCCTTGCCAGGAACAGAAATTACAATTTGCTGAATTACTGCTTTTGAATTGAATTTTTCAATATCCAGATAGCCTGGAACAACATGGGCCCCCTCAACAATAATATCAGTTTTTTCTTCAATATTTCTTCTGATAATTGCATCGATTCCAACTGATACGGCCATAACCTGTTCCCTAAAACCTAATATTACCGGATTAACACCGGTTGGGGGAAGCGTAAGGTTCTTATATGCGGTATATGATGAACCCCTTAAGGGCCTTATCAATTTTTCAGAAACGGATGCCCTCATTACTTCCCTAATAGCATCAGAAGATGCTACCCTTGTTATATTCAGTCTGTTAGCCAGAATTGTGGCAATTGTGGATTTACCTACACCTGTTGCGCCGCCAATTAAAATCACTATCGGTTTTTTTAATTTGCCCACAGATTGCCATAATAAATATTTTTCGGCATATTCAATATTGACCTGTTCCTTTATGAACCTGAAAACAATCGAGCGAAGCTCATCCTGCGGAATAGATTCCACTTTTTTATCAATCAGATATTGTTCAATTTCATAGGCAATCTTGTGAGAAGTTACAATATCAAGTCCGGTAACAGAAATTGAAGCAGCAAGTATCCCTTTTGAAAATGGAAGACCACTCTTTTTGTCTCTAATTGTAATTACGTTTATGTTTGGCCTTTCAATTACCATGCACGCCCATCCTTGCTTATGCTTTCTTCAGGCATATTTTTTCTCGTTAGCATCTAAAATTTCGTGATAAAAAATAAATTGATAAGCCAGGATGGGTATTGAGAAAACCATTTGAAGGCTTAAGCGGGCATGGTTCCTCCTCCGGGAGGGGAGCTGAGCCTGAAACTGAGCTGGCTTTTACTCGCCGGGGAAAAGCCTGCGTGTTTTTGAAATACCCATCATGGCTCTTAAAATTTTCCTTTATTGCTATCACGAAATTTTAGATGCTTCCTTTTTCTTCTGTAATTTTTTTAATATTTGATCCAGATAATCTTTGCCTTCCAATATAAAAGGAATATTGTTCATATAAGATATATGCTTTCCATTTGCAACCGCAAACTCTGTAACTAAATCCACGGAAGAAGCTTTCAGCTCGGTCAATATAGTATCGTAATTATCACATGCAAGAAGTTCTTTTTTTAATTTTTCTCTATTGGAAAGATTAAAAGAAATTTTCATTATTTCACAATTATACTTTTTTTCAACATATTCTTTAATTTTGTCTTCAATCAAGTTATTTGCGGTTAGTACCAGGAATATTTTTTTGCCATCTATACTGCCTATAGGTTCGGGTCTGAAAATTGATTTAACAATTTTAATATTACTTTTGTACTTTAATATTTTACTTTCCAAAAAATCTATGTGATCTTTATCAGCTAGAGGTTCCTCACACATAGTTAAAAATACAAGGTCAGACATAAGGATCCTGTAAAGACCCAGATAACCTACGATACTTTCCCAGCTCTGATCGGCCCCAATCACACATATGTTGTTGTCTGCCTTTACGGGCGGAACCGAAGCACCGCTCCCTTCCACGATTATGATTTCGGGGTTTAATTTTTCAGCAATGGCTACTCCTTCTCTGATATTTGACAGAAAAAATTTTCCGCTGAACCCGCCTCCGCATCTTCTGCAGCCAACTGTAGTAACCTTGCTGAAAAGAGCGTCCTCTATATAATCAGAACTTGCATGGAGACCGCTCCTGCTTAGTCTTAATAAAAAATCAGGAGTAATGTTTGTTTGGCTGCCTTTTATAACCTGTGGATGCTCAGGGCCGCCTCTTCCCATCGCTATTACGCAAACATCATTTGCCGGGGCAAGCATCCTGGCAATATAAGAGCTTACAGCAGTTTTACCTATTCTTTTTCCGGTTCCTATAATCAGTATACTTGGTTTACTGATTTTGATACTTTTTTCTTCGTGTTCAAATAAAAAATCAGGCCCCATATATAAACATTGTTTAAATATGCAAAAAGATGCTATTTTCATGCGCTTAATATAATCTACTACAGGCTCGTCACTCAAATCATAAACAAGATCAGGCGCAAATAAATCAAGGGCTTTCATAAAATCAACATCCAGATCTTTTATTATAAAAACTTTTTCTTTAAAAAAATCATCCAGATTGTCAAGAACAAGCTTCTCTGTCCCTCCCAAAAATATTATTCCAGAAAAAAATCCCTTGTAGTTTTTTTTCAGAATATTTATGGCATCATAATTTATTTTCGGATAATGCTCACCGTCTATTAAAGCTACAAGCTTCTTGCCTTTATTTTTCTTGTTCTTTAGTAAATCTATCATTTAATTTGCTTTTTTTTGTCTGTCTTTTAATACCGAGAATTTTTTCAATCTTGTCAAATGGAAATCTCCTGTAAACATCTATTTCGTTTTCCCTGAGATATATAATATTGTAATTGGGTTCGATTTTGCCTCTGAGTCTTAAACATGAAACAGTACCGGCAGTCAGGATATAGAGGTCCTCAACCCTCCAGATATACGGTACGTGCTTATGGCCGCAAAGAACAAGATCGACTTCCGAGTCTACCAGAACTTCGAGCACATCACCTGCATCATTTACTATGTTTCTTTCTCTGCCTGTTCCGGGGATAGGAATTAAGTGGTGATGCATTGCAAAAATTTTAAAATTACCTGCCGGACAGGCGCTGAACTCATTTTGGATCCACTTATAATACTCTCTGCCGATCTGGCCGTTATCAAGATCGGGTTCACTTGAATCAGCCGCAACTATCATCAGGTTGTCCTTTTTAAAATCAGTGAACCTTTCACCAAAAACATCCTCAAAGTGTATATAACCCACATTCCTGGAATCATGATTGCCCGGTTGTACAATGAGATTTTTACATTTTATCGGTGATATATAATTCTGAACCGTATCATATTCTCTCCTGTAGCCCATACCGGTAAGATCACCTGTTATTATTACAATCTCCGGCTTCAGCTCATTTATCTCATCGACACATCTTGTAAGCAGACTGGGCACAAAATCCGACTCACCCACATGAATATCCGAAATTTGCACGATTACCGTTTCTTTTTTATCTTCTGACATTTTTACCTCTCGAAAATAAATATTTTAAAAAAATAAAATATATCAACCAATAAATTCTTTAATATTTGATAATCTTCAATTTATCGATTACGTCTTTATAATTTCTTTCGCCTCTGAGAATTTTGCAGCATGCAGAGAAATAATTATCACTATTTTTAATCAATTTATAAAAAAATAAAAGAGAGTTAAAAAATATTTTAGTAAATATTAAGGAAATTTTTATGTCCCTAAAGATAGTGCCCCTTATCTTTGATTCATAATCATTAAAATTAAAAATAGAATTTTTAAGAGCTGAGACAATACTGTCGCTTGCTATAAATGAACTCCTGAAGCTGTTATAAAGCCCTTCCCCTGTAAAACCATCGCCAATACATGCCGCATCCCCCACAGTTAAAATCCTGTAGTCACAGACTGGTGTCTTATAATCCCCAACAGGTATATGCTGGGCATTGATTTTTAAATTACCCGGACCATCCTTATTTTTATTGGTTGTGTAAAAAACTGATAAGAATGACTGAAAATAATTCCTCATTTTTCTGGCATACCATGAAGATGCGCCTATTCCGCAAGATAAATAGTCTTTTTTTGGAAAAACCCAGCAGTATCCTTTTCTGACACCATTAAAATCAAGTCTTATATTATCTTTGAAGTCAAATATATTTTCATTTTTATCACTATATTCACCCGGATACCGGCAATGGTAATCAGAATCAATATTGGTTAAATCTATTTCTGTCTCATAGCACAGGATTTTTTTGATATCAGCCTTTCCGGTTACGGCTCTATGCACCAGGCCTCTGGTGCCGTCTGCTCCTGCAAGCACCTTTGCACGATATTTATTTTTATCTGTTTTTACGATTACATGATTCTCTGTGTTATCATAGCTTTCAACTTTTTCCCCAAATTTGAAATTGCAGCCACTGTCTTTTGCCTTGTCTGCAATAAAAAAATCAAATTTTTTTCTGTCAACAGTATAAATTATTGGTTCCGCATGCCGTTTCAGACAAATATCCTTGTTTTTCTGGGAAAAATATATCCCATATATATTCTTTTCAATAACTTTTTCTATGTTGAAAGGCAGAATTTTAAGAGTCCTATGAGCAATGCCGCCGGCACAGGTTTTATAACGGGGAAATATTTCTTTTTCAATTATTAGGGTGTTTATATTACTGGAGCTAAGCAGAAATCCAAGGAGGCTTCCAGAGGGTCCGCCACCTGAAATTATTACATCATAGATTTCATCCATGAAACAATTCTATATAAAGTAAGGGTAAAGCACAACAAATTATTTATGTGCCTTACCCTTTCAATAATAAAATATTTCTTCTAGATATAGGCCTTTTCCGTTTGCTTATCAAAGAGGTGAAGCTTTTCAACATCAACATAAAGTCCTATATTTTGACCAACTTTGGCCTCTGATCTTGGATTGACCCTTGCAGTAATAAGTACTCCGTTTATATCAATATACACATAGATTTCCGCACCCATTGGTTCCGTAACTTCAACAAGCGCATTTATCACGCAATTTTCTCTGGGATTATGAACAAATTTATAATCCTCCAGGTCCTCAGGTCTGATTCCTACAACAACTTCTTTGCCAAAGAGATTGTTTTCTTTTATTATCTTTCTTACATTATCTGCGGTATCAATTTCAAATTTTGGATTTACAAGCTTGTAGTTATCAGTGATTACTACATCATTAAAGTTCATGGCAGGACTTCCGATAAAACCTGCAACAAACATGTTTTCCGGATGATCATATACCGTTTGAGGATCCCCTGTTTGCTGAACGAGTCCATCCTTCATGATTATGATCTTACTTGCCATCGTCATAGCTTCCGTCTGATCATGTGTAACATATACTATTGTGGCATTTAATCTCTGATGCAGTTTTGCGATTTCGGTTCTCATCTGAACTCGAAGTTTTGCATCAAGGTTCGAAAGCGGTTCATCCATTAAAAATACTTTGGGATTACGAACTATTGCACGGCCCAAGGCTACACGCTGACGCTGGCCGCCCGATAGCTGTTTGGGTCTTCTTTTTAGAAGCTCCTCAATCTTTAGAATTTTTGCAGCACCTTCAACTCTTGATACTATTTCGGCTCTTGGAGTTTTTCTGAGTTTTAACCCGAATGCCATGTTATCATAGACATTCATGTGGGGATACAGAGCATAGTTCTGAAAAACCATGGCAATGTCCCTGTCTTTAGGAGGAACATTGTTTACCAGCCTGTCTCCAATGTAAATCTCACCCCCCGTGGCTTCTTCAAGCCCTGCGATCATGCGCAGCGTAGTCGTTTTACCGCAGCCCGATGGTCCTACCAGCACCACAAACTCCCTATCTTCGATAGTTGTGTTCATGCTGTTCACAGCGATTACCTCATCAAACTTCTTGGTGAGATCTTTTAAAACAACCTTTGCCATTTTGTGTTTCTCCTTTTTTTCTTTTTTAATAGAAACTTACTAAAATTAAAAAATAATCAAATTAAATGTTAACTAGGAATTTTTATTTATCATAAAATTTCCCAATATACAATAAAATTTTCGATATATAATAAAATTTCTTGATATTTAATAATAAGTAATATTATCAAAATGTCAAAAGATACCGTTTTATTTTTTTCTGTAATCGGAAATATAGTTCATGCCATACGGATCCCTTCCTGCAAGAAAATCTGCAGCTTTCATTGCAGGGATTAACCCTTCAACAAGCGGATCGGTTATTGGCGCCGTCAGTCCATTTATTATTCCCATTGTAATAAAATGAATATTTAATAATTCCCGGTTTGGCATCCCGAAGCTTATATTTGATGCCCCAAGTGTTGTTGAAACTCCATACTCAGCTACTACTCTTCGCATGGTTTCGAGAGTAATTTTTGCAGAGTTTGAATCTGTCGAAGCAGTCATGACAAGGCAGTCAAAAACAAGATCCTCCCTTTTGATGCCCATTGATTCCGCCCTTTTTAAAATTTTCCCGGCAACATTTAATCTTGTTTCAACATCATTTTTTATACCTGTTTCATCCATGGTAAGACAAACCACTGCACAACCGCTTTCTTTAACCAGAGGTAATATTTCCTCCATTGATTCTTCTTTGCCATTGACAGAATTTATAAGCGCTTTATATGGATAAACTTCCAGCGCAGCCTTTATTGCTTTTGGATTTGCAGAATCAATACAAATCGGCCTGTCGCAGACTGACATGACTTTCTTTATGGCCATAGGCAGCATCTCCACTTCGTTAACGGATACGGCCCCGACATTTACATCTATTATATGAGCTCCGGCTTCAGATTGTTTTCTTGCATCCGACTGGACAATATCAAACTTGCCAAGCATTAATTCATCGGCAAGACTTTTTCTGCCTGTAGGGTTTATCCTTTCAGCAATTATAACTGTGGGTAAACCCTGGCCGAATTTGACTTCGGTATTCTTTCCTGTAACTACTGTTTGCATTTTTTGTCAATCCTTTCTAATTATTATTTTTGGAAAAATAAATTCTTTAAATTATTAGAATAGTTAATTAGAATTATTATTTAGCCATAATAATTTTTATATATTTTTACAAATGCTTTTAGAAATTTATCATTAATTTCCGGTATTGAAATGGTCACCCTCATATAACCCGGAATTCCTAAATTTTCACCCGGCCTTATTATAAAACCATTTTTCAAGAGTTCTTCTATTATCTCTGTGTTTTTCTCCCCCGATCTGACAAGAATAAAATTGGAATAAGATTTGATAAAGCTTATACCTTCTGTTTTAAAAACGGAATAAAATTTTTCTTTCTCTTTCAATATTTTATCCCTGATATCATTTGCATATTCTTTATTTTCAAGAGCAACTACTGCAGTTTTTTGAGCTATGGAACCGACATTAAACGGAAGTCTTATCTTGTTCAAGCCGGAAATTATTTCGCTGTCTGCTATCCCATAACCTATCCTAAGACCGGCCAGTCCATAAACCTTGGAAAAAGTTCTTAAGGTAATCAGGTTTGAATATTTTTTGGTACAAGCAATTGTATCAATCTTGTCCCCTTCGGGCAGATATTCGTAATAAGCCTCATCGATGACTATAAGAACATTTCTGCTTATTTTGTCCATCACATTTTCAAATTCTTCTTTGGTAATATTGGTGCCTGTAGGATTGTGAGGATTTGTAAGAAAAAGTATTCGTGTATTTGCATTAGCGGAGCCTGTCATTTTGGTGATATCCTGCCTGAAATCTTTTAGTGGGATCTTTACGACCTTTCCGCCGCATTTTAGTGCAGCTTTTTCATAAATCAGAAACGTGGGATCAGCAATAACAACATTTTCATTTTCTTTTACAAAACAATCACATATCATTTCAATTATCTGATCGGTCCCGTTACCCAAAATTACATTTTCAGCTAAAATATCAAATACGGACGCTATTTTCTCCCTTATTTCTCTGCAGTCACTATCAGGATAATAATTTATGCCTTCCGCAGCATTATTTTTTATGAATTCCTTTACCTGGCGGCAGGGACCGAAAATATTTTCATTTGAAGCCAATTTGTAAACTTTTTTCAAATTATATTTTTTCTTTATTTCTTCCATTGTCCTGCCTGCAACATATTCGGGAAGCTGATCCAGCCAAGGTTTAAATCTTACTGTCATTTTTTACTTTCTTTTTTTTCTTATCATTGTTTTTAAATCTTACCTTAATGGAATTATTGTGCGCCAATAAATTCTCGAAATCTGACAAAGTTTCAACATGCCGTCTTTCCTTTTTCAGCATATCATAACTATAGCATGCAACGCTGCTCCTTTTGTAAAAATCATAAACACCGAGCGGCGAAGAAAATCTTGCATTACCGCCGGTAGGAATTACATGATTGGTCCCGCATATATAATCTCCGACTGCCACCGGAGTATAATTACCCAAAAATATTGCCCCTGCATTTTTTATGGATTTTAAAGCAGTATCATAATCCCTTATCATAAGCTCAAGATGTTCGGGAGCGATAACATTGCATGCTTCAATCAGGAAATTCAGATCCTTATTGACAATAATCCTGCAATTTTTCTCAAGTGATTCATAAATCAAATCTATGTTGAACCTGCTGCCATATAGTTTTTGCATCTCGGCTGTTTGCTTATAAATTTCTGTAATGGTATTTTCCGCTATCTTTTTGTTTGTTGCAAGTAAAATACTTTTAGCATCAGAATCATGTTCGGATTGTGAGAGCAAATCTGCTGCAATGAATGACGGATCAGCTTTCTCATCAGCAATAATTGTAATTTCACTTGGGCCTGCGAGACTGTCTATTCCTACGGAACCAAATACTATCTTTTTGGCTGCGGTCACATAAATATTGCCGGGTCCGACTATTTTATCAACTCTTACAATACTTTCAGTGCCATAAGCAAGGGCCGCAACTGCCTGTGCACCTCCGATCCGGTATATTTTATTTATTCCAAGTTTTGCAAACAAATAAAGCAGAATATCGTTTATCTTGCCATTTTTCTGAGGAGGTGTACATGCAATTATTTTCTTTACACCGGCAAGAACAGCAGGAACTGCCAACATTAAGACAGAAGAAGGATAAATATATCTGCCCCCAGGGATATAGAGACCAATGCTTTCAATAGGCGTGATAAGCTGGCCAAGTTTTGCCCCCTTTTGCGGATTAATGAACCATTGGCTTGATCCTTTTTCAAGCTGAGATTTATGATATTTTACCAGATTAGAATAACTTTCGTTAAGAGCTTCTACAAGCTCCGGAAATTCTACTGGAACATTTTTAGAAGCTCTGGACAATTCCGAAGCACTCACTGCAAGTTCTCCGGTGTTGCTTACTTCGGTACCGTCAAATTGTTTGCAGTATTCAATAAGTGCAGTGTCGCCATTTTTTTTTACATTTTCAACAATTTTGCCGGCAGTTCTAAACGCGGTAAGTTCAATCTGCCCGGTCCTTTTAACCCATGATTGAACTTCTTTTATATTCTTTAGGTACTCTATTTTCAGAAAATCACATTCCATTTAAGCTAAGATTTTAAAAACTAAAAGACATTCATAATTATAAGCATTCTTGATAATATATTAAAAAATACTAAGAAATACAAGAATTATTAACAGGTGAAAATTGGACAAGAGTAATAAAAATGCAAATGTGGAAAAATAACCAAAGAGTTTTGCAAGCAACCGGAAAAAAATACCTGCATGTTAAACCCAAATTTCTGCTTCATGTTTGCTGTGCCAATTGCCTTCTCTATCCTTTTACTGTTCTTTCAAAGGATTTTCAGGTTTATTTTTATTTTTATAATCCTAATATCCATCCAGCCTCTGAATACATTAAAAGATTGAATTATGTAGAGCTTATTTCTGAAATTTATAAAGCTCCGTTGATTGTAGACAGATACGAAAAAAAAATGTGGTTTGACAGAACCCTTACATTAAAAACAGAACGTGAAGGTGGATTGAGATGCAGTATGTGCTTTCAAATAAGGCTCGAGAAGACAGCAAGAACCGCAAAGAAATTGGGTTTTGACCTGTTCGGGACGACACTTACAATAAGTCCCCATAAAAATCAGGCAATTATAAACAGCATAGGTATGACTATATCGGAAGCGGAAAATATAGTATTTTATATTGCTGACTTTAAAAAAAAAGACGGGTTCAGAAAAACCATGCAGCTCGGCAGAGAACATAAAATCTACCGGCAATCATATTGCGGATGTTTATACAGCATGCCCGGTAAAAGGGATTGATTTGCCGGCAGATCAGATAACCATCATCCCATGAACATTCCGCCATTGACATCTATAGTCACACCAGTTATATACCTGGATTTATTACCGGCAAGAAAAGTTATTACATCGGCAACATCTTCCGGTTTGCCTGAGCGCCTCAAGGGTACGATTTCCGAATCAAAATGAGTGAAATCCCTGGTCATTTCAGTGTCAATAAATCCAGGGGCAACAGCATTGACATTTATACCATATGGACCTGCCGCTTTTGCAAATGACATGGTCAACGTTATGATTCCACCCTTAGAAGTGGCATAATCTATTCCGGTAGCGATACCCCCGATCCTGCCTGAGATGGAAGAAACATTGATTATCTTTCCACTTTGCTGCTTCTTCATTATTTCGAATGCTCCACGACAGCAAAGGTAAGTGCCTCTTAAATTAATTGACATTAATTTATCCCATTGAGACTCGTCTATTTCTTCTATCTTAAAATTATTGCAGATGCCTGCGCAATTTACCAGGATATCCAACCGTCCGAAATAATCAATACAGGTTTTGAATAATTTCTTTATATCTTTGCTTTCCCCAATATTTGCCTCAATAAATTCACATCTGGTTCCGATTTCACTTATTATTTTATTAACAACTTTTTCTGCACCTTCCCGGTCAACATCAGTGATTATTATTCCGCGGGCACCTTCCATGGCAAATGCAACTGCTGTTGCTGCACCTATACCTCCGGATGCACCAGTAATAACTGCATATTTATCTTTGAGCTCATTCATTTTGCACCTCCCGTCCCAAGTAATGCTATATAAAACTTGAATTAACAGCAAGGTAGTTCGAAAAATCTGCATCAGGGACCAAGACGATTTTTAATCTTTGCCTGTTCCTTGTCAATTCAAAAGCTTCTCTGTATCTTGACATCGGCAGAATATTAGAAATTATTTTTGATAAATTTAATTTTTTTGTTTTCAGCATATCAAGAGCATACTTCCATGAACAGTAAGTGGAACTCATTGAAGGAATTATATTTAACTCGTTCAAAATAGCCTTATCCCATTTGAGGTTTAAACTTTTTTTTCCACTTAAGCCTACTCCAATCAATTTCCCGTTTTTTGCCAATATATCTATTGCCTGATTGATCCCATTTTCACTTCCACTGCATTCTATTGCCATATCAGCTCCGAATCCTCCGGTATTTTCTCGAACAAAATAATCCAAATCCTCTTTTTCGGCATTGATTATTTTATCAACACATAATTCCCGCGCAACACTCGACCTATATTCCATATCTTTATTTAGACCTGAAACCACTACAGTCTGTGCCCCGGAGCCTCTGGCTATCTGTACAGCAATCAGACCGATTGGCCCGGGACCTATTACTACAACATAATCAGTGGGTATTATATTGCCCCTTTCGATAATTGCATGCGCAACAGTCGATGCAGGTTCTATAAGGGCACCTTCTACAAAAGAAACATCTTCGGGTAACTTATGCAGCAACTTATCAGGAAGTTTGATATATTCTGCCATCGCGCCGTCTATTCCCCAGCCAGGCGATCTTTTAGAAGAACACAGGTGGCTTAGTCCCGATCTACAATACCTGCATACACCGCATACTTTTTGCTGTGGCTCAGAAGTTACCCTGTCACCATTCTTGAATCTTGAAATGTTTTTTCCGGTTTTTTCAATTATGCCGGAAAACTCATGGCCAAGTATTACAGGTGGCCAGTAAGGAAACTCATCATAGAATATACGCAGGTCAGTACTGCATACTCCTGCTGCTTTGACTTTTATTAATACTTCATCATCATCAATCTCCGGAGTCGGGACTTCTTTATAGGTGATATTATCAATACCTTTTTTTTCTTTTACAATTGCTTTCATCTTTTATTTTTTATCTTATATTTTAACAGTATGGATTTTTTAATACTGCCATCACCATAATAATTAATCAGCTGCTCAGATTATTCTCTACTTTGTAACCCCTAAAACCTTTTTTATACTTTCTTCAATTCTTTTCTCATCAGGTATTACAGCATTCTCAAGATTATGTTCATAAGGAATGGGACAGTCAAGACCAGTTACTCTTAAGACAGGAGCGTCAAGGAAGTCAAAGCAGTGCTTGATTATCTCTGATGCAAGATAACAAGTAAACCCTCCCGTATAACATGCCTCTTCAACAAGCACTGCCCTGCCTGTCTTCTTTATTGAACCAGTTATAAGATCAATATCAAGAGGCTTTATTGTCCTTGGATCAACTACCTCCACGCTTACGCCCTCTCCTGAGAGTTTTTCTGCAACCTTAAGAGATTTGCCTACCATAAAAGAAGTTGCAACTATTGTAATGTCTTTGCCCTCTCTTTTTATATCAGCCTTTCCCAATGGTATCTCGTAGGGCTCTTGCGGCACATTGCCTTTTGTAGGGTAAAGCAGCTTATGTTCAAAAAACATTACAGGGTTATCATCCCTTATTGAGCCTGCAAGAAGGCCCTTTACGTCATAAGGAGTAGACGGCATTACAACTTTAAGCCCTGGAAAATGCAAAAAAAGTGCTTCAATACTCTGGGAATGCTGGGCGGCCATGCCCATACCTGCCCCGCCGGGAGTTCTTATTACAATAGGAACTTTTGCTTTTCCTCCAAACATATATCTTATCTTGCCTGCCTGGTTTGCAATCTGCTCCAGCGGCAGCATGGTAAAATCTGAAAACATTATCTCTGCAACGGGTCTCATGCCAAGAAGTGATGCTCCTATTGCAATACCAACGATACCCTGCTCGGATATTGGAGTGTCCATTATTTTATCCTGGCCAAATTCTGCTACAAGACCGGCACTGACACCGAATGCGCCGCCGTATAGCCCTATATCTTCTCCGATCATAAATACTTTGTTATCAGCTTGCATTTGCTGCCGCAAACACTCCCTTACGGCTTCTGCATAACTTATTTCTCTCATAATGTTTTTACCTCAAATATTCCTTTTTTCTTGCTTTACTTTTAATCTTTATGCATAAATATCTTCTGTAACTTTTGAAGTGTCAAGAAACGGACTGTCAAGTGCAAATTTTACCGCCTCATCTATCTCTTGGTTTACTTTTGTTGAGATAGCCTCTATTTCAGATTGTGGCATATAGCTTGCTGCAGTGAGATATTTGCCAAAGCGCTCGATGGGACAGTACTCTGTAAGCCATCTTTTGGCTTCACCTTCCTGTCTGTATCTTTGTGCGTCACGAAGCGAGTGGCCCCTTATCCTGTAAGTAACAGCCTCAAGAAGAACAGGTCCTTTTCCTGCCCTTACATTGCTGGAAATTTTTAATACCGTTTCATAAACAGCCAGTACATCATTTCCGTCAATCGTCAGTCCTTCAATGTTATAGCCCTTAGCCCTGTCTGAGAGCCTTTCAAGGTTGGTCGCCTTCTTTATAGACATACCCATTCCATACTGATTATTTTCACACAAATAAATAACAGGCAGTCTCCAGATAGACGCCATGTTTGCTGCCTCATGCCATATGCCTTCGTTTAAGGCCCCATCACCCAAAAAACATATTACAATCTGGCCGCTGTCAAGTTTTTTTGCTGCCAGGGCTGCCCCTGTTGCGATACCAGCACTTCCTGCTACTATTCCATTTGCCCCAAGATTACCTGCAGACAGGTCTGCTATATGCATTGACCCGCCTTTTCCCTTGCAATAGCCGGTTGCACGGCCAAATATTTCTGCCATCATAAGCTTAAGGTCGGCACCTTTGGCTATGCAGTGGCCGTGTCCCCTGTGAGTGCTTGTAATTAGATCATTTTCTTTCAGTGCAGCAATAGAACCTGCAGCTGCTGCTTCCTGTCCAATGGCAAGATGTGCTGTGCCATAAACATGGCCAAGCTGAAAATTCTTTTCAACTGCAAGCTCGAAGTTTCTGATCCTTAGCATAGTCCTTAGAAGATCTTCCAGAACGCTTCTGTTTATTTTCTCCATGCATTTCATCCATTTCATTTTTAATTTTGACTATAAATAAAAAATAGTATTACTGCATTTCTTTGGCAATTTGCACAATTTGCTCTGTGCTTTCAGCAATTATCGCCCCGGCTGCACTTAGCTTTTCTTCTTTATTTTCAGCACTTCCCGTACCATCGGCTGAAACAATCGCACCGGCATGACCCATGGATGTTCCGCGGGGTGAGTTTTTCCCTGCAATCAGTGCAACTACGGGTTTTTTAATTTGACTTCTAATATATTCTGCCGCAATCTCCTCATCACTGCCGCCGATTTCACCTATCATTACAATTATTTTTGTCTGGGGATCAGACTCAAACATGGGCAAAAAATCTATAAACGTAGAGCCTGGTATCATATCACCGCCAATTCCGATTACAGTTGACTGTCCGATGCCCTGGCGGCTAAGAAGAAATACTGTTTCATAACAGTTCGTAGCGCTTCTAGACATAATGCCTACACCGCCCTGGGTAAATATAGCATCATGCATAAAACCTGCCTTTGATTTGCCCGGAGATATAATCCCGAAGGAATTTGGACCTATCACAAGAGAATTTGATTTTTTGGCAATATGATAGACCCCCATCATGTCATGTACAGGAACATGTTCGGCAATTGTTATAACCAGTGGGGTACCAGCATCTATTGCCTCATATGCACCTTCAGCGCTAAATTTTGCCGGAATAAAAAGAACTGCAGCATTTGCCCCTGTTGCCTCGCAAGCCTCTCTTACTGTATCAAAAACAGGAATGCCAAAAACATCCTGGCCCCCCTTACCGGGGGTTACACCTGCAACAACCTTGGTACCGTAGGCAAGCATGCGCTCGCAATGGAAGGTTCCTTCCCTGCCGGTTATTCCCTGAATGATAAGTTTGGTACTTTCATCGATTAATATGCTCATCTAATCATTCTCCTGAATTTTAGTTTTTTTACACCATCACTAATACTGTCAGCCGGTATTACATTGTCCCCTGCGCTTGTGAGTATCTCAAGCGCAGCAGCTTTATTTGTACCTTCAAGCCTGATTACTATAATTTTATCCTAAATGCCCGACTGGGTTGCAAGCTTTACACCTTGCGCCACCTCATCACAGCGGGTTATGCCTCCAAATATCGATATGAAAAGATATTTTGTTTTCTGGTTTTTAAAAATAATTTTTACGGCTTGGGCTATCCTGTCTGATGTTGCACCTCCTCCAAGATCAAGAGCGGCTCCTATTTTAGCGCCTGTCTTGGTAATTAAGTCTATACAGCTCATAAGCATGCCTGAACCATTGCTTGCCACTGCGATATCACCGTCAGCGTCAATAGGAATGTATAGCAAATTAAATTCTCTTGCACTGGTTATAAGTTTGTTCTCATCAAGGGTGCTCCTGAATTCTAAAATATCTGCATGCCTGTAAAGGGAGCTGTCGTCAATATCAGCCTTGCAGTCAACTGCCAGAAGTTCACTTTTGTCTGTTATTGCAAGAGGATTTATTTCCAAGAGAGTTGTGTCATAATCGCTAAAAAGTTTATACAGGTTTTTAATTATGGACAAAAATTGTCCGAAATAAGCCTTGTCCAGATTATATTTTTTAAAAATATATCTTGCCATGTAATCCTTTACTCCAATTAAGGGATTAATAGCAATCTTTGTTATTTTGTCGGGAGTGGTTCTGGCTGTCTTTTCTATATCCACTCCGCCAAGCGGGGAAAATATTACCATCGGGCATTTAGCTAGCCTGTCAAGTATTACGCTTAGGTACCATTCATCCAAAACATCTGTCTTTTGGGCAATCAGTACTTTTTTAACCACAATATTTTTTATTACCATGCCAAGCATTTCGCTGCATTTTTTTTTGGCATCTGTTATATTATCTGCAAATTTTATTCCTCCTGCTTTGCCACGGCCACCTGCCATTATCTGCGCCTTTAACACATAAGGAGCTTTTAAGTCCTTGATAGCGCAAATCACATCCTCGGCGCGATTAACAACAACTCCCTTCTGTATGGGAATGCCAAAGCTTTCGAGAAGCTCTTTGCCTTTATATTCAAGAAGTTTCATGCTAGTTATCACCCCAAAGCTCATCATCTGTCGGCATTTTGGAATCTTTTTTAAAGTAAGCTATCCTGCTTATGTTAATTAAGTGCTTATAGTCCAAGTTTTCCGATATGCTGTTGTTTCCCCAGGAGCCGCAGCCAAGAGTTGTAGTTGCTGCAAGTCCGTTAAAGAAACTTCCGCCGTTAGACGTTGCACAGATCTGATTTATTAAAAATCTTGACACTTTTATATTTTCTGCTGCATACTCGATATTTATTCTATTGTTTGAATGTATGGTTACACTGTGGCCTTTGCCTTCAAAATCAAGGTTGGCCTGGGCAATTGCTACAGCTTGCCTGAAATCTTTATATGTTATTATTGAAAGAACAGGGCACATTTTTTCCTTGCATAAAAGATCTGCCGAGCCTACTGCTGCCGCAGTTACAACTATCACTATTGTCTTTTCAGGTATATCTACTCCTGCAAGCTTGGCAATTGTACTCGCAGGCTGCCCTATTACATCCTTGTTTGCAACACCATCAATAAATAGGACATCTCTTAGCCTATTTCTCTGACCCTCGTCTCTTACAACGTAGCAGAAGTTTTTCTCAAATTCCTTAAGCACCTGTTCATATCTTGCCTCAGGAACTATTACAGTCTGTTCTGCAGAGCATATTATCCCATTATCAAAAGCACGGCCTGTGACTATTTTTGGAATTGCCTCTTTAATATCGGCATCATCATCTATGATTACCTGAACATTGCCAACGCCCACTCCGTATGCAGGCTTGCCGCTTGAATATGCAGCTTTTACCATGCCCATGCCTCCGGTTGCTATAATCACATCAACCTTTTTCATCAGTTCGTTAGTTAGCTCAATTGTCGGCTCTTCTATTATCTGGATAAGGTTAGCAGGAGTATTATATTTAGCTGCTGCCGCATTGAAGAGGCCTACTACGTACCTGCCGCATTTTTTGGCTCTTGGATGAGGTGCTATTATTACTGAGTTTCTTCCCTTCAGCGCAAACATAACATTGCACATAGGTGTAACTACAGGATTTGTGCATGGAGTTACTGCTCCAATTACACCCATTGGTTTTGCAACAAGTACAATACCTGTATTTTTATCATGATCTATTATTCCTACTGATTTTTTCCCTTTTAAACTGTGCCATAGAATTCTGGCTTTTCCCAGTTTCTTTTTTAGCTTATCATCGTAATTGCCCATCCTGGTCTCATCTACTGCCATACGGGCAAGTTCTTTGGCATTATCATATACGACTTTGGCAATTGCTTTTACCACATAGTCAACCTGCACTTGTGAAAATTTTTCAAACCCGGCTTGAGCCGATTTTGCTTTGACAACCATTGAATCAACAAGACCCAACTCTGCCATTTTTTCTCCTTCATAAAAATTTATTTTATTATCCGTAAATTATTGTTATATCAAAAATTGTTAAATTAAAAGTTTATTTTATTCCGATTAAATACCCATTTCGGAGTTTTACCCTCCAGTATATCTGCAACACCCTGTGCTGCATCTATTGCCATTCTTCTTGAGCTTTCCTTTGTAAGTGCTGCTGAATGAGGTGTTAAAATAATGTTTTTTGCCTTCAATAATGGATTACTCCGTTTTGGCGGTTCATCTTCAAAAACATCAAGTGCTGCACCCGCAATCATATCAGAATTCAAAGATCTGGCCAGGGCAGTTTCATCAACAATCCCGCCCCTTGAAGTATTTACAAGAAATGCACTTGTTTTCATCTTTTTTAAACACTCGCTTCCAATTACATGATAGTTCTCTTTCGTGAAAGGTATATGAATGCTGATAAAATCCGAAGTTGTGAAAAGTTCATATATTGTATCTACCCTTTCAAAAGATAAATTATCTTGAGTATAAATGCCCAGATATGGGTCAAAAAATTTTATCTTCATGCCAAAACAACTGCTGCAAATTCCTGCAACTCTTCTGCCGATTTTACCCAAGCCCACAAGCCCGAGGTTTTTGTATTCAAGATCTATTGGCAGATAACTGTTCCGTATAGTAAAATTATCCGATCTCATCGCTGCATCCATTTTAAAAAGGTATTTGGATAGTGCAAGGATAAAAGCAATTGTATGTTCTGCTACACTAATTATATTTGCTTCAGGTGTATTGCATACAGGTATATTCCTCTCTGAAGCTGCAGAAACATCGATATTGTCCACACCTGTCCCGGTACGTGCAATTACTTTCAGCTTTTTTGCCGCAAATATAGTATCCCGGCTCAATTTCGTTGCTGTACGGACAATTATTGCATTGATGTCAGCAATATATTTTCTTACAACTTCATCTTCAGGTGAAGGTGAAATAAAAATTTCGAATCCTTTTTCCTTCAGAAAACTTATGGCATCCTTATGTATCTCCTGGGAAAGCAAGACTTTTTTCATTTAAATCAGGTCTTCTCCCTTAAGGTATTTTCTTAACTCCTCAGCCTGGTCTTTAGACAGTGGCTTTAGTGGTTTTCTTGGCTCACCGCCAAAATAGCCTGCAATCGTTGCAGCTGCTTTTACTGCACTTACACCTCCACTCCCGGAAACTTTTGTATTCAGTTTAAATACCTTGAAATGTAAGTTTACGGCTTCTTCGATTTTACCATTTGAAAACTTGTCATAGAGCTCACAACAGATTTCAGGAAAAGCATTTGCCAGAGATAATATCCCACCAACAGCCCCGCAAATAAGGCCCGTGAGGAAGAAATTAGCAGATCCTGCAATCACATGAAAATCTGCAATTTCACGTACGGCAGCAAGAAATCCCATTATTCCATCTGTGGAGCTGTCTTTCATTCCAATTATATTTTTATGTATTGCAAGCTTGCCAACAGCTTTTGAAGAAATTTTTACGCCTCCTGCAAACCCAGGTGCATTATAGATCAATATGGGAACATTTACGTTATCAGCAATCTCTGTATAGTAGTCAATCAATATTTCATCCTTGATTTGCTTGGCAAAATAGCTCGGTGTCAGAACACTGATAAAATCTACGCCAAGCTTTATAGCTTCCTTGCTTAAGCTTATAGTTTCCTTTGTGGATTCGCATCCTGTACCAGCCATTATTACTTTTTCACCTTTATTTTTGACAAATATTTCAAACACTTTTAATTTTTCATCCGTTGTCAGGCTTTTGTTTTCACCATTTGAACCCAGCACAAGGTATCCTCTGATTTTGGTTCTGTTAAACTTTTTTATATTATCTGTAAGCTTGTCATAGAGAATCTCATCATCTGCAAAAGGTGTTATTGCCGGAACAAAAACACCGCTTAACTTTTCCTTAAACATTATCTATCCTTCCTGCAATTAATTTTTTATTTAAATTTACAAGGGCATCCCTGTATCATTCGCGAAAATATATTTTTTATTTTTACTTCAGATAAACAAAAGACAATTCAAAATTATTCTGTAAAGCCGTAATAGTTATCCTTAGGACCCATATAAATTACATTGTTCTTGCATTTGAGGTATTCCATCAGTCCTACCACTCCGCCTTCTCTTCCAAGTCCGCTTTGCTTGTTTCCGCCATAAGAAGCCTCTATTTTTGACATTACATTTGTGTTCATCCATACAATACCTGCGTTCAAAGTTTCAGCACCTCTTATTAATGTCCTGTAATTTTCACTCCAGATAGTTGCACCGAGTCCATATATCGTATCATTTGCAAGAGTGAATGCTTCATCAATATCTTCAAATTTTTTGACTACAACAACCGGACCGAAAATCTCTTCTTGGACACATGCCAGCCTGTTGTTTGTTACTTCAAGAACAGTTGGCCTGTAGAAATATCCTTTATCCATGGGTGGTTTCGTTTCCCTGAATCCGCCGCAGAGAAGTTGGGCTCCATCTTTAATAGCTCTCTGAACATATCCTCCTATCTGTTTGAACTGATTTTCATCTATAAGAGCACCCATCTGGGTAGACATATCCATAATATCTCCCATTCTGACGGTATTGCATCTTCTGACAAGTTTGGTTACAAATTCATCATATATATCTTTATGTATATATGCTCTTGTTGATGCACAGCAAACTTCTCCCTGCATAAACACAAATCCTATAATAAGAGAGTTTACTGCATCATCCACAAGACAGTCTTTGGCTGCAATAAATGGTCCTTTTCCGCCAAGCTCAAGCAAGACTTTTTTAAGATTTGTCTCTGAAGATGCTTTAAGACACCTTCTTCCTACCTCAGTTGAACCGGTAAATGAAACCATGTTTACATCTTCATTTCTTAATATTGCTTCACCTGTTATATTTCCTGAGCCTGACACAATATTTAACGCACCAGCAGGAAATCCTGCTTCCAGGAAGATCTCCCCCATCATCGAACAAGTGATTGGAGCAAGTGAAGAAGCTTTCAGGACAACCGTGTTACCGGCTGAAAGTGCAGGACATATTGTCCTTGTAGCAATGTGAAGAGGAAAATTCCATGGAATAACTGAACCAACTACACCAAAAGGCTCATAGGTCTCATAACAAAAAGCAGTCTTTCCCGGTAGCGGGATGACATTACCTCTTATCTGCCTCCCCAGGTTTGAAAAATATTCCATTGCTCTGAAAGTATAGGGCAGATCTACATTGACAGTCTCATTAAGAGGTTTCCCTACATCTTTTGCTTCCCACTCTGCAAACTCCTGCTTTCTTATTTTGAAAATTTCCATAGCTTTCATCATCAGATCAGCTCTTTTATCGCCATCCATCTTTGACCATTCAGGAAAAGCTTTCTTTGCTGCCTGTACAGCTTTATCGACATCGCCGACAGAAGCAAGTGCAAGTTCTGCAAGAGGTTCACCGGTTGCAGGACAATAGGAAATGAAATATTTACCGCCTTCCGGTTCAATCCATTGATTATTAATGAATAGTTTTATTTTTTTCATATTGCCTCCTCTTATAATAAGAAATAAAGACTTTTAAAATTTTAGGTAATTATTACCGGTATATCCATAAGTTTGCCAAATTCTAAGATTTCAGCCGTTAAGTCACCATAGACAATCCCGTTGTGATGAGGTATGCCATTATTTAGGAGTGACTCTATGAAATTCATATTTCCATTATTCATTTTTATGGTAAGATTGCTCCCCTTTATATATTCATTGTTATCTATGACTTTACCAACTCCGGCATGAATTGTATATTTTCCCCGGATGGAATTTATCCTGGCAACTGTAGCCACTCCGCTCCGTAAAGAGGCAGTCTGCGAAAGCCCGCCAAAAGCTCTTTCAATCTCAGGTTTTTTATCCGATAGATTATAAGGTGCGTTACCGCAATGCCAAAAAAGTATCGCATCTTTGATCTCAATATAATTTACAAGATCTGCAAGCCATGGGGTCGTCCGGGCTATTGAATATTCCATCATAAGTGTCAGAGATCCGTTTACATCACATTCACATGAAGCCATGATCCCTTCAGTATTTATCCTGCCGTTTGCCGGACAAATCGGCGTCTTATCTTGGTCCCTCAGCTCGGGCCAACAGTCTGGGGCATAAGATTGAAGATTTCTTTCCCGGATTACTTTCTTAAGTGCCAGGTATACTTTTGACAATCCTCGCGATTCTTCAAGATTATCCTTACTTATATTGAATATCTTCTGCTGGGTCTGCATATCTGTATCAATTTCTTTTTCGGATATTCCCTTTATTATATTGATGAAAGAGGACATGGATATCTTGGTTATTGTGGAGCCGAATTTTTTCTTAATTGAGAGTTCATCAAAATCCGAAATCTCAAAACCATCAGGACGCATTCCGATTACGCCGACTGTGGCTTGTTTCAAATATGAAATAGCTCTGACAGCACTCACAAATACCCTGACTTTTTCTTTTACGGAAGTTCTTTTTACATCACTGCCATATACAAAACTGAATTTCCGGTCAAAATTTGCGAAAATACTTCCCTGGGGCAATACACCTACCATGGATCCGGTAAAGTTATGCTTCTTTATTGCAAATTCCTCTATTCCCCAGATAAGGTAAGGTACTTCAAGGTTTCTGACCATCTCAGCAGTAACTTCACCTGTGCTGAAAGTACCATTATAGATAATAACAGCATCCACATTTTCAGCCTTGAAAAGTTTCCATGCAGTATTTGACATAGATCTGGAATTTACTGATGGTGCAGATTCAACCAGATCCACGGACATTTCCTTTTTAAGAAAATCCTTAGCATTTGCGGCAAAACCTGTTGCAGCCCTCAGATCTTCTTCTTCGAGAAAATCAAGCGTCAAATTAACAAAACCGAATTTTAGTTTTGGAAAATTTGCACTCACAATTCCTCCTTTAATATAAATTACAAATTAATAATTTTTCTTATTACCATAAAGAATACCCTCCATCAGCAATTATAGAACTTCCTGTAAAATAGGCAGATGCCCTGGATGCCAGGAATACAATAATGCCCTTTAATTCTGAGGGGTCCGGAATTCTTTTTTGAACACTTGTATCAATCCATTTTTTAAGCATTTCAGGGTCAGCTTCTTTAAGCAGAGGTGTCATTATATACCCGGGACATAATACATTTACTCTGACATTGTATGGGGCCCATTCAACCGCAAGTGACTTTGTCAGATGGACAACAGCGGCTTTTGAGGTATTGTAATGGCATTGTTTCTGCGGGACATTGACGATATAAGCAGACATGGAAGAAATATTTATAATGCTCCCTTTTTTCTGCTTTATCATTTCCTTGCCGGCCCATTTACAGCATAAAAAGACCCCATTTAAATTCACGTCCATGAGTTTCTTCCATGTCGAAAATTCCATTTCTTCAGCAGCCACCCAGCTCACAATACCTGCATTGCAAACAAGTATATCTATCCTGCCAAACTCGAGCACAACTTCTTTTACCATTCTCCGGACATCTGCTTCTTTGCTTACATCTCCTTGGAGCGCTATTGACTTTCTTCCAAGCTTTTCAACCATTGCAGCAGTCTCCTTACTTTCATCAATCAGCAGATCTATCACTGCCACATCGGCACCGGCTTCTGCCAGTCCCAATGAAATTTCACGTCCAAACCCGCGGCCCGCTCCGGTTACTATTGCTTTTTCACCATCAAGTTTAAATAAGGATAAAATATTTTTTGCTTCTTTCCTTATAACCAATCTCCCCTATATTTTTTGATTTATTTTACAAATAAGAAATATGAAATTAACATTGTTTCCGAATTCACTTTTTGATGAGTTCAATCATTCCTAAAAATATAAAAAACATGGTAATTTCTTTAGTGCTGCATTATTATCTTTTAATAATTGATTTTTCATCATTATCAAAAAGATGGACAAAATTTGGATCAAATTCAAGCCAACACCTGTCTCCACGCTTAAATTTTATTCCGCCAGCAGGAATAACAATCTGTATGTTTGTTTTGTTACTGTCACCAATTTCAGCGGTCAGCACATTATTGTCACCCTGAAATTCCACGATTTTAACCTCTCCTGCAATCACTGATGCAGTTCCCTTATCAACTGTTACCTTTATCTGCTGCGGTCTTACCCCAATTAGAACTTCTGTCCCCATATATTTTGAATCAACTTCTCCATTAAAATTAACAACTTTTTTACCGTCGCCGGAATTAATATATATCTTGTTCTGTGCTTCAATTATGCCCTTTATAAAATTCATGCCTGGCTGTCCAACGAAAAAAGCAACAAATTTGTTTACAGGTTTGTTATATATTTCATCAACAGTACCTATCTGCTGCTTCTCAGCGTTATAAAGTATTAATATCCTGTCACAAAGCGAAATTGCTTCAGCTTGATCATGTGTTACGTAAATTGTAGTATTTCCGAATTCCTCATGAATTCTTCTTATCTGAGCCCTGATTTCTGCCCTGATTCGTTGATCCATATGGGACAAGGGCTCATCAAGAAGTGTCAAATTAGGCTTTCTTATCAAGGCTCTTGCAAGAGAAACCCTCTGTTGATGGCCGCCTGCGAGTTCTGCAGGTTTTTTCTTCAGTATTGCTGTCAGGTTAAGAGCATCTGCCATATCTTTTACATTTTTATCAACATCGGCATTCTTCATTCCTCTTGCCCGCAGCGGAAATGCAATATTTTCATAAACATTCATCCTGTAATAAAGAGCATAAGACTCAAAAGCCAATGCAATATTTCGCTCAGCTGGCCCCATCTGATTTACCAAATTGCCGTCAAACATTACCTCACCCTTACTGATTTCCTCAAGCCCTGCCAGCATTCTCAGAGTGGAACTCTTACCGCCGCCTGAAGGACCGAGTATTGCCAGAAATTCTTCATTGTTGCAGGTAAAAGTAAGGTCCTTAACACCGATTACATTTCCGGTGTAAATTTTCCATATATTATTACAGTCAACTCTACTCATTTTCACCTCACCTATGATTTGGATATTTCCATAGTTTTTACATAGAAAATTATTTTTTCAGAATTGAAATCAAGCCAGACCATATCTGAACCTTTCAAGTTTCTGAATGCCTCGCTTTCCGATGTTCTTGCATGCATGAATGTATTTTCCAGCTCGAAAGTGATTACAGAACTTTCAGCTTCATGCACAACCACGTAAACCGGTAATTGAAAAGAATTTTCAGATGCTTTTTCAATACTCAGCTTGACATCCTCACATCTGATGCCAAGCCTTGTATTTGTTTTTCCATCTGCTTTAAACGAATTTTTTTGGGCTGATTCTGCCAGTTTTTTATCAAGCGGCAGCATGAATAAATTTCCGCTCTTAAAGAATATTTTTCCATTCTGTTCAATCAGCTCACCGTCTATCATATTCATTGGAGGCTCGCCAACAAGTCTGCCTACAAAATCAACCTTCGGACTGTAATATATTTCTTCCGGTGTTCCAATTTGATCAAACTTGCCTTTTCTCAGTACCATCATATTATCTGACAAAGCTAAAGCCTCACGGTAGTCATGGGTAACATATATTATGGTACTGCCATAATTTACTGCAAATTCCCTTAAAAGTGTTTGTGTGGAAAATTTCAGCTTTGC
>JAMCVO010000586.1 GCA_023475715.1 Actinomycetota bacterium | reverse complement strand
ATCATGGAGTTATGAATTTTTTAATAAAATTCATAAGGGAAAATCACGGAGAAAAACATTTGGAGGCATTTTTTACATATGCTGCTGCATATATCTACAAGCCCTTGATTGAAAGAATAAGGAAAAATGGTTTAACCGAAATGAAGCAACACATTGAAAAAGTTTTTTCAATGGAAGGCGGGAAAGTTGTATTTAAAATAGAAGATAATTATCTGGTATGTAATATAAAAAAATGTCCTGCAATTTATTTTATGAAAGACCATAAAATGGAGATAGATAAAAACTTTTGCAAATCTTCTACCGAAATTGTAAATAGATCAATAGCAAAAGAAAGCGGTTACAGTTTTAAAGTTGATTATGATCAAGAAAAAGGAAGTTGTATTCAGAAGTTTTGGAAGGAGAATAAATAATGATTTCAGCAAATGAATTTATATTATTTTATAATGAAATTTTTAAGTATCTTGATAAAAATTTCGGTAAAAAAGATGTGGAGAAATTATGGGAAGGTATTAAAAATACTTATTGTCAGAAAATAGAGAAGATGATTACCCAAAAAGGTCTTAAAGGCATGTATGAATACTGGTCTGAAACATTAGAAGAAGAAGGCGGCAGACACCATCTAACTCTGACTGATGATGAATTTATGATTGATATGCATTTTTGTCCTTCAATGGGTAAATTAATAAATACTCATGTAGAACCTTATGAGGATTATTGCGGCCATTGCCCTGCACTTTATAAGGAGATAATTGAAAAACATGGATTTAATGTAGATTATTATATTATTAACAGAGCTAAGGGTGAATGCAGAATGCATGTTTGCAAAAAAATGAAAGAGAAACAGTAAGACAAGATTGATTCTTGAAAAAGAAATATTATATGTCAAAGAGTGAAATATAAATTAATCAATAATTATTTATTTCATGGAAGTGAAGAATGAATAAACTGAATAATTCAATAGTTAATCTTAAAGTTGGAAAAAAGCAAATAGCATTCTATTTTTTGGGCGGTTCAACGATTGCTGTTAAAAATCATGAAGGTACAATTTTATATGTTGACCCCTGTCTTTCAAATGCTGCTCATGAGATTTTGAGCTACCTTGATAATATTAAAACAGATTGGCAAAGATTGATTGAAATCCCGATTAAGCCTGAGGAAGTCGCTGCAGATATAGTAATATGCTCTCATGACCATACTGATCATTATGATGTATTTACAATTCCGGGAATAGATAAAAAATCAAAGCCTATTTTTATTGGTCCATCTTCCTGCCATCTTAAAATGAGGGAACAGAAGATTGATGAGAAGAGAATAATAGAATTAAATCCGGGATATAAAAGGTCGGTTAAGGGTTATGAAATAGAGGCATTTGCTGCGGATCATACTCCTGATTGCATCGGGTTTTTATTAATTTATGATGGAATCAGAATTTGCTTTGTTCCCGAAGCTAAATATAGCGATTCTTTAAAAGAAAGGATCATTGCATTTAGGCCCGTAGACATACTATTAATAGGTGCAAACGGAAAATATGGAGTTGTGACTCCCCAAGAAGGTGCAAAAATAACCTGTGAATTGGAACCATCCATTGCAATACCAATACATTATGGCTTATATGCAGAAACTCACGAAGATCCGCAAACTTTTGTTGATGCCGTGAAGAAAATTTGTGGAAAAAAGAATATTAAAACTAAAATATTGGATTTTAAAGAGCCCCCATTTATCTATAAACGATAATCTAAGTACCTATATTTTTTAGCTATTTCTTTCCTTGTTAGCATTAAAACTATGCTCTGTTAAACAAGATAGTTGGTTGATTTTATCATTTACCATATCATGAAAACAATTTGGCAGATGATCCCTGTGTCCTCTATGTATTATTACACAATCCACACATTTTCCATGATATCTGCACTTGATTGTACAGCTGCAATAATCCTGGCCGGAGCGTTTTACGTTCTCAAGAAATTCCTTCTGTAATTGTTCGCCTTTTTTATCATTTTTCTTTCTAAAATAATCCAACGCCTTTTTTTCTAATTCATTATTGTCAATATCCATGGCAGTTTCCAAATCAGTTAGGTATTATTTTATTAGCTTTTAATAAATTCTTTTTATATTAAAAATTATTCTTCGATTAAGTAAATATATTTTAAGGTACGCAGCCTATCTGCCGCAAGTAAAAATTTAAATATTTAAAATTCAATTGTAATAATAATATTTTTTTAATATACTGTCGTACTCAATAAGGCATTTCACAAAATGCAAAAATGTAAAAAAGTAAAAGCACATACAAGGAGAAATGATCGATGAAAAAAATCATAATAACAGTTTTAGTTCTGTGTGCTGCAATTGCACTTGTCCTGGCACTTGGCGGGTGCACTAAAAATATAGCAGCAAAGATTGCTGAAAAAGCAATAGAAAATGCTGCTGCAAAAGAGGGAGAAAGCGTAGATGTCAATCTTGAAGAAGGCCAGGTCAATATTAAGGACAAAGAAGGAAACGAAGTAAATATTGGAGGGACCACCGTACCGGAAGGATGGCCGGATGTAGTTCCTGTAAATGAAAATATTACAATTCAATTTTCAGGTTCTCAAAAGACCGATAACAAGATGAATTATAATATCAGTGGTATTTATAAGGGTACCTCAGAAGATTTATATAATTTCTATAAGAGTGCGCTTACAGGTTTTACCATTGATAGTGATTCTGTTACAGATTCGGGAGAAGATGGAAAACTTTACAACCTTCAGTCCAGCAATGATAAATATGTTGTTTCCATGTTTATAACTGATGGCAATGAAGAAGTTAGCGTTATACTGAGTGTTAACGAAAAATAATATTATCTAATATTTTGATAGTTTTAAATATTGTTAGCTTAAATTAAAGGCAACCAATCTTTTTGATTGGTTGCCTTGCTTTTGAAAATTATATTTTTGTATTGTAGCACTTTTATAATTCCTATATAATTCTCATAATTGTTATTATGCTCTAGTGTTGCAGGAACAGCCTTAAAGCATAATAACCCTTATTATTCATCATCAAAATTTAGTCAATTTTGGTTTACAAAAGGGGGTTAACTTGAAAAGTGACATCGAAATTGCTCAGTCATCAGAAATGAAGAACATCAAAGAAATTGCAGAAACTCTGGGTATTGACGAAAAGTATCTGGAACTGTATGGAAATTATAAAGCAAAAGTTCAGCTTGGAATACTCGATGAACTGAAAAACAGACCTGATGGAAAATATATAGACGTAACGGCAATTACCCCTACACCGCTTGGCGAAGGAAAAACGGTAACAACAATAGGCCTAAGTATGGCACTTAATAAAATCGGCAAAAAAACAGTTACATGTATCAGGCAGCCCTCTTTAGGTCCCGTATTTGGAATTAAAGGCGGCGCTGCTGGCGGGGGTTATTCCCAGGTGCTCCCGATGGAAGATTTCAACCTGCATCTTACAGGAGATACCCACGCCGTAGGTATCGCACATAATTTGCTGGCGGCTTTCCTTGATACTCATTTGATGAAAGGCAATGATTTAAACATCGATCCTTTCAGCATAACGTTAAACAGGGTTGTGGATATTAACGACAGGGTGCTTAGAAATATCATCGTGGGTCTTGGCGGAGCTGCAAATGGACTGCCACGGGAAACCGGTTATGATATCACGGTTGCTTCGGAAGTTATGGCAATCCTTGCCTTGACTACAAGCTTAAAGGATCTAAGGCAAAGGTTGGGAAGAATGGTAATAGGGGCAACTTATGACGGCAAGCCTGTGACGGCTGAAGACCTAAAAGTTGCCGGCGCAATGACAGTCCTTTTGAAGGATGCAATAAAGCCAAATCTTCTGCAAACAGTGGAGCATACACCTTGCTTTGTGCATGCAGGTCCATTTGCCAATATTGCGCATGGAAACAGCTCTATAATTGCTGATATGATGGCAATAAAACTTGGTGACTATGTAGTTACTGAAAGCGGATTTGGTGCGGATATGGGAGCAGAAAAATTTATGGATATAAAATGCCGGTACAGTGGCTTAAAACCAGATGCAGTCGTAATTGTATGTACGGTTAGAGCTTTAAAAATGCATGGCGGCGGTTTTGAATTCATTCCGGGTCAACCCGTAAACAAAGAGCTAATGGAAAAACCTAACATTGAAGCTGTATTAAAAGGGTGCAGCAATCTGGAAAAAATGATAGAGAATATGAAATTATTTGGATTACAGGTTGTAGTTGCAGTTAATAATTTTGATTCGGACACTAAAGAAGAGATTGAAGCAATCAGGGAAAGGGCCAAATCAGCAGGAGCCGAAGATGCAGTAGTGAGCAAGGTATGGTTAAAAGGTGGAGAAGGTGGAATAGAACTGGCAGAAGCTGTGGTTAAGGCTGCAGAAAAACCATCTAAATTTGAATTCCTGTATCCGCTGGACTGGTCAATAAAGAAAAAAATTGAGACTATTGCCACAAAGATTTATGGTGCAGACGGTGTGGACTACCTTCCGCTTGCTGAAAAGAAAATTGAACTGTATACAAAACAAGGCTTTGATAAGCTGCCCATTTGCATGGCAAAGACTCATCTGTCACTGTCCCATGATCCTAATCTTAAAAACAGACCCAGCGGCTTCAAGGTTCCGATAAGAGATGTCAGGGCTTCCGTTGGCGCCGGTTTTCTATATCCTCTTCTTGGTGAGATGAGAACAATGCCCGGACTTTCGAAAGTGCCGGCAGGTACAAAAGTTGATATTGATGAAAATGGCAATATAGTTGGATTATTCTAAAAAATTATAATTTATATTTCTGAAAATATAATTTGAGAGGTAAAAATGGCAAAATTAATAAACGGAAATAAAATATCTGCTGATATAAAAAATGAGATCAGACAGGAAGTTAAGGAACTTTCCAGAACAAAAAGTTTAAAACCTGGCCTTGCAGTGATACTTGTTGGCGAAAATCCAGCTTCAAAAGTATATGTTGCAAACAAACAGAAAGGCTGCGATGAAGTTGGTTTTGCGTCGGAAACCATAAAAATGGCTGATACAGCCTCAACCAAAGACATCCTTGCTGAAATCGATAAGTTGAATAAAAGAAAAGATATACATGGAATTTTAGTTCAGCTCCCACTTCCGCTGCAAGTAGACAAAAACTTGGTTCTTGAAGCTATATTGCCGGAGAAAGACGTCGATGGCTTCCATCCCGTAAATATGGGAAGGCTTGTTGCTCAGCAGGAATGCCTGGTTCCGGCAACGCCGTCGGGAATAATAGAGATGTTAAAAAGAGAAGGAATAAAAATAAAAGGAGCAAATGCAACCATGGTAGGGCATAGCGAGATAGTGGGCAAGCCCTGTACGCTTCTCCTTTTAAATGAGTGGGCCACGGTGACAATTTGCCATATTGAAACAAAAGATTTGAAAATGCATACAAAAAATGCAGACATACTTATAGTGGCGACAGGTGTACCAAACCTTATTAAAGAAGATATGGTGAAAGAAGGTTCAGTGATTATAGATGTGGGCATAAATAGAATAACCAAAGAGAGAGCAAATCCTGAATTGCTGGAATGGAGAAAAGAAGACTTTGAAACAAAAGGCGCAACACTTGTCGGTGATGTTGATTTTCTTAGGGTGGAACCAAAGGTCAGCTATATCACTCCTGTCCCTGGAGGAGTAGGACCAATGACAATTGCAATGCTTCTGGCTAATACGTTAAAAGCTGCCAAGCGGATCTCAGGTTTAAAATAGAAATAAACATATTTATTAAAAATTAGTATAATTATTTCAAGTATTCTAACTGCAGGTGATAAAAAATGTTTTATGCACGGGTAATTGGCAATGTGGTAAGCACAATTAAATATAAGGGGCTTACTGGTAAAAAGCTTCAGATACTGCAACCTGTTAATATGGAAACAGGTAAAGATTCGGGTATGTTTTTGATTGCTGTTGATTCCACCGACTCCGGTATCGGAGATTTCGTTGGCTATGAAGATGGTATGGAAGCCACCTGGGCGTTTGACAGTGATGATGTTCCTTCGGATGCTTCCATAGTTTCGATAATTGAAAAAGTAAATGTATTAAATAACAAGTAAAGGATTAAATAAATGATTCTGGGACAAGTTGTAGGATCAGTTGTAGCTACTCAAAAAGATAAAAGTCTTTTAAGCAAAAAGCTCCTTATAGTTAAATCTGTAGATCTTGATGGAAATTTATTGGATTCTTTTGTCGTTGCAGTAGATATTGTAGGTGTTGGGGCAGGAGAAAAAGTTCTTGTTGTAAACGGCAGCTCAGCAAGGCAAACCGATGAAACAAGAGATAAAAGTATAGATTCAGTCATAGTTGCAAAGGTTGACAGCTATCAGGTTGTAAAATAACATAAAATAAAATTAAGCTAACTGACAATTATATAAAATAATCGGCAGTTTTTTAAAAAGGCCGGGGTTTAAGTGATTCTACCCTGGCTTTTTTCTTTTTAATAGAATTACTAAAGTTTAAAAGTCTGATTCCGAATTTAAGCTTTTCGGTAAATTTCAATATAATTATTGACATTTTAATATTATTTATTATAATACATATAATTATAATAATATTAATAATTTAATAATATTTATATTAATTATTTAGATGCCTTGAAACTTTTCTTATATTTGGACGCTTGGGAAAAGTGGAGCAAGTAGCGTAACCGGCTAAATTTATTTAGTCGGTTTTTTATTTCTAGGAAAAATCGATAACAGTAAACTGAAATGAAAAAGCACATATCAAAATATTTTTTAATTGTTGTATTAATTTTAATTGTTGTTTTTTTTATTTATCCGAGCTTGATTCTTGGTGACAGCTCAAAATCAGGGTTTGGTTCCCAGGTTGCAAATGCTGCCGTTGACCCTTTAACAGCAGGAACCAGTCTTTCAAAGTTTGACGATAATTTTATTCTAATACTCATTGTTTCAGTTATTATAGTAGGTATATTGCTATTCGCAATATGGCAGATCTTCAAGAGCAAACGGCAATTTTGAAATATGAACCAAGAAAGAAATATTGCCAAAAAAGAAAGATTACTAAAATCGAGCAGAAGAAGCACTTTCGTCCTTCATCTGCCCGATTAAAAATCAGGAGAATCCCATAATCGAATTCTTTCTTCTTAAAATAAATATTAAAAAGAAAGAATTTTACCAAACCCAAATGCAGCCATGATAGAGCCCCAGACAACGGTCCAGAAAATAATCGGCATTACTACAGCCAAAACTATTCCTGCAATATCCATTCCTTTACCTTTTGGGCTTGACTGACCATTACCGATTTTTACAAGATCGATAATTCCGGTAATTAGAGCTGCCAAAGAAGCACCTGGTATAAATGAAAATATCCCGCATATCAGTGAAGCTACTGCAAGACCGCTTGCCTTGTTTTGTGCTACGCTCTCATTCATCATTTTCTCCTTTCATGTTTTTTGTGTATTAAAAAAATTTTTATATATCATTAAATAATCATTGAAGATGAAAATTAAAATATTTATAAAAACATTAATTTTAAAATATTAAAAATAATTATATTTAATTGAAAATAAAAAACAATTTATTTTTTTAAAAAATATAAAAATTTTTATATAAAAAAATTACAATGAAGGATATTTAATATACAATAAACTGTTCAATAATTGAACTTGGAAAATAAAGCCTCTTATTTTACGAGCAAAACACCGTCGGAATAATTCCAATAAAAAAATATTGGACTGTTTTCTATAAAATTTTTGTATATTTGGTCATTCTTTACTTCAATTGTTATATCTCCGATTTTTTCTGAAAATACCAACAGGCGAATATCAGGACCTTCAAATATTTTTGAAAGAATTATCCCGCTGAAATAATTCACATTTTTAATTTCTTTTCGCGGGCTTAAATCAATTTTTATTTTTTCGGGCCTGATAAAAAAAACATACTGATTTGGATGTGCAGGGGTAAGATTATATGTCTTTTCATTTAATAAAGAATAATCATTGTCTTTATTTTCCAAGATTATCTCATTTTCACCCAATGTTTTAAGCCTGAGAGATGTATCTTTTCTTGAAATTGAAGAAACCTGGATAAAGTTTCCGGCTCCGATGAAGTCTGCAATAAAGGAATTTGAAGGTTTGTTATAAATAAAATCGGGAGAACCTGTCTGGATTATTTTTCCTTCATTCATGACAGCTATACTGTCAGACATTGTTAAAGCCTCGCTCTGGTCATGAGTGACATATAAAAAAGTAGTTCCTGTCCTTCTCTGAATTTCCTTCAGTTCCATGCGCATTGAGATTCGTAATTTCTTATCAAGAGAGGCCAGCGGTTCGTCAAGAAGAAGAATCTTCGGTTCTATTATTAATGATCTTGCAAGAGCCACTCTTTGCTGCTGTCCTCCGGATAATTCCGTGATTCTTCTTTTCTCAAATCCGGACAAATTTACAACTGAAAGCATATTTGTCATTTTTTCTTTTATTTTTACGGCTGGAATTTTCCTTTTTCTAAGTCCATAGGTGATATTTTCTTCAACATTCATATGAGGAAATAATGCAAGATTCTGAAAAACTAGACTTGTATCTCTTCTATTGGGAGGTCTTTCTTTCATATCGGCACCGTCTATTATAACATTACCGCTATCCTGCTCGGCCAGTCCTCCAATAATTCTTAAAATCGTAGTTTTCCCGCAACCCGATGGTCCAAGCAGCGAGAAGAATTCTCCTTCTTTTATTTTAAAGGATATGTTGTCTACAGCAGTTATGTTGCCATATTTTTTTGATATGTTTTCAACTTCAACAATAAAGCTCATTTGATAAGTATTATATTCCTCCAGGGCTGCCGGAGGCAATCGGAAAATAAAATCCTATAAGATTATAGATGTATAAGATATTGGCTGTAACAAGTATTATGAAAAATTTGACATTTTTAGAAAAGATGCTAATATCATTTTTTAATTCAGTAGGCGAAG
>JAMCVO010000643.1 GCA_023475715.1 Actinomycetota bacterium | reverse complement strand
AAGGCTTTCAGAAGATGGGAGGATATGGATATGCAGTAATAATTTATCATGGCGGCGGATTTTCCACTGTATATGGCCATCTTTCCAAATTTGCAGTATCTACCGGACAAAAAGTACAAAGAAATCAGATAAT
This sequence comes from Actinomycetota bacterium, assembly GCA_023475715.1. The sequence goes on along the minus strand of JAMCVO010000643.1, from coordinate 8,929 downwards.
CGGATATGTAGGTTCTACTGGATTTGCGACCGGACCCCATCTTCATTTTGAAGTCAGGATTAATGGGGCACTGCAGAATCCTTTTAACTTTTTTTAAATATGTTAAACTTTTGAAATTAAATATTTAAATTTTTTGGAAAGGGTAAAATATGGCAGTTGAAGTAAAAAGTGTTAAAGGCGAAAATAAGGGGAAAATCAGATTATATGCTTTAAGCACTTGTATCTGGTGCGGTAAAACTAAAAAATTGCTTAATGATTTGAATGTTGGTTACGAATTTGTAGACGTTGATTTATTGGATTATGAAGATCAGCAGGAAGCATTAAAAGAAATTAAAAAGTATAATCCTGGTGGAGGTTTTCCAACCCTGGTCATTAATGGTGAGGATTGTATTGTTGGTTTTGACGAATCTAAGATCAAAGAAAAATTCGAAAAAAAATGAATAAAGAAATTTCTCAAAAAGAAATTGATGATTTATATGAAAAAATAAAAAAAGACGGACAGTCTTACGGATACCCTTTAAATCCGGATGTTCAATTTTGCAAGGATTTAGTAAAGGGCCTTATAATAAATGAAGGCAGGTATGGATATCAGTCTTGTCCCTGCAGACTTGCTACTGGTGATATCGAAAAAGACAGGGATATTATTTGTCCGTGTGATTATCGAGATCCGGATTTGAATGATTATGGGGCTTGTTATTGTGCTTTATATGTTGTAGAAGATATTTTAAATGGTAAAAAAAGTTTGACTCCTATCCCGGAAAGAAGATATATGAAAAAAGAAAATTCTAATAATATAGCAAATAGTAATGACAAGGAAAAAATCAAAACCTCCGGTGAGCGTACGGGTAATTCAATTTTGATAAATGCGTTGGCTGAAAGTATAAAAATACCTGTTTGGCGCTGCAGGGTCTGCGGTTATTTATGTGCAAGGATGCAACCTCCTGAAGTCTGCCCGATTTGCAAGGCAAAAAAAGACAGGTTTGAAAGATTCCTGTAATTAGTTATACGGTTTTTTACCCTTGATTCCTGCAACCGTGAGCTTGTTTTCTCCATATTTATCCGATATTTTCTCAATTGCATCGGTTAATTTTTCATCTTTATGCTCTTCGTTAAAAAGAGTGTTTTTCAGTATGGAGCTGGATTTAAGCCCGCCTATGGAAAGCCCTAGGAGCCTTACTTTCTTTCTTAATAAGTCAACTTCTTTAAGAAGGTTCAGGGAAGATTTATATATATCAAATATTGCAGATGTATAATCTTTTAAAGTAATCCTTTTTGTAAAAGTCTTAAAATCAGAATACCTTATTTTTATTGTAAGTATTCTTCCCATATATTTTCTGGAATGAAGATTTAATGATAATTTTTGCGAGAGGAACAAAAGCACTGATTTGAGTGTTTCAAGATCGTCTATATCCTTGCTGAACGTAATCTCTCTTCCTATAGATTTGGGCTCCTGGTAAGGTATAACCTCTCGATCATCAATACCATTTGACATTTCATTCATAAACTTGCCCAGGGACTGGCCAAATTTTGCTTTCAAGATCTCAACAGGTATTTTTGAAAGGTCGCCTATTGTCTTAACACCCATCGAATCAAGGCCTTCACGCGTGACTCTTCCGACACCCCATACATATGAAACAGGCAGCCTTCTTATTTTTTCAATTATTTCCGGACTGTTCTCCAGAACCGTAAGGCCGTTGGGCTTTCCTATATTAGAGGCAAGTTTTGCAAGGAATTTATTTGGCCCAATACCTGCCGATGATGTTAGATTTGTCTCCTCATAAATTTTTCCTTTAACTTTCCTTGCAATCTCAAGATCACTGCCAAATAATTTCTCGCATCCTGTAATATCAAGAAAACCTTCGTCACATCCGACAATTTCAACAAGGGGAGTGAACTGAAAAAATATCTGCCTTATTTTTATTGATTCTTCCAGGTATTTTTCCATGTCAACTGGCACAAAAATGCCCCCAGGGCACAATCTTTTTGCTCTGGAAAGCGGCATGCCTGAATGCAGGCCGAATTTTCTTGCTTCATAAGAAGCAGAAGATATAACACCTCTGTTTAAAGGTCCTCCGACTATCAAAGGTTTGTTCTTATACTCCGGATGATCTCTCTGCTCAACCTGAGCAAAAAAAGCATCCATGTCTATATGTATTATTTTTTTGCCTGAGCTGAAGGTCTCCATAAGTTTCCTTTTCTTTAAATAAAAACCTGTTTTTTAACGCTTGATTGAAAGTGAAAGAAAATTTGGTTGAACTATTTGATTTCTCTTTGAACAGCCAGCAGGCTTATTTCTTATTTTATGTTCATATTATATGATACTTACTATACATTTGTATAGTACAATTTAAAAAATATTTAAGGCAGTACTTTTAAAAAGATAATATAATTGAAAAAAAGAGTTTCTTAATTTGAAAGGAATGGCAGTTGCTTGGAGAAGAGAGAAGAGAGTACATATTAAATCTTATAAATAAGACCGGCAGTGTAAAAGCAATTGATATCGCTAAAACTCTGAATATTTCCGAAACTACAATACGAAGAGATTTAAATAAACTTTCCAAAAAAGGCCTTGTAAGAAGAACGCACGGCGGAGCAATAAATAGCCTGTCAGTTGGCCATGAAATGAAATTTGATATTCAGAAGGAAAAATTTATTGAAGAGAAAAAAAGGATAGCTCTGGCTGCAGCAGCTCTTATTGAAGAAGAGGATGTAATTTTGATTGAAGCGGGAACTACGGGACTGCAAACTGCTTTGAACATAACCAATAAGAAAAAAATAACCATTGTTACAAACAGCTGTGATATTGCAGTATTGCTGGGCAGAACAAATCCCCAATATTCCATAATCCTAAGTGGTGGAATTTTAAAAAATGAAACGCATTCCCTGGTTGGTCCGATTGCTGATTCGGCATTTAAAAGTTTGTTTGTTGATAAAGCATTCATAGGAATCAGCGGACTTGACCTTGAAAAAGGAATAACTGCAGCAGATCAGATTGAAGCACAAACCAAGAAATGTATGATTAATTGTGCAAAAACCGTTATTGCTCTTTGCGACCATTCCAAGATTGGCAATATTTCAATGAATTTTGTTGCTCCGATAAGCGATATCGACATCCTGATAACAGATACGGAAGCAGATAAAGAATTTCTTGAGAAAATTAAGGAGCTGGATATTGAGATTATAATAAAATAATTAAATATTATTTTTATATCATTATTATATTTTCAAGACTATTATATTTCCAGAGGCAGGTCAACCCATCTTTTTTCTCTATCCGAAACAAGTGCCGCTTCAATTACTTCCTGCACCTTATAGCCTGAATACATGTCAGATTCTGGTTTTTTCCCTTCTGCAATATTGGAAATAAAATCGTAAGCATTTCCGGCATGATATCTTATCCAGCCGATTGAAAATTTAGGTCCGGGAAATGCTTGGGCCGGTTTTGGGTATCTCTGGACTGTTTCAATTGCCTTGTAGCCCCGGCATCCTCCGATAGGTTCTTCTGTATCTCTTGTATCATAAGCCTCAAGGAAGTTTGGCTGCATGCTGTTAAACCTTATTGCCCCTTTTTCTCCATGGATTTCAATTCTAATTTCATCATTTGCACCAGTGGCAACTTTGGTTGCTTCCAGGGTTCCCATTGCTCCATTTTCCATTTCAAAAATAAGAAGAGTAATATCATCTACATCAACGTCACACATCTGACCGGACCGGTCAGGCAAGGGTCTTTGCTTTACAAAAATTTCAAGTTTTGAAAATATCCTTTTAAAATCACCACACAAAAACCTTGTCAAATCTATTATATGTGAGGCAAGATCATAGGATGCACCACCGCCGCAGTATTTCTTTTGTATTTTCCAGTACGTGGGACGGTTAGGGTCAGAATTTCCTGCATGAAGATATACCACTCTTATGCTGTATATCCTTCCAAGGAATCCTTCATCTATAAGCTGCTTTGCCCGCATTGCCGGAGGGAAATAACGATATTCAAAACACATTTGAGAAACAAGATCAGGGTAAGTATTGGCAGTATCCAGGATTTCTTTTGCCTCTTCTAAATTCATTGCCAGCGGCTTTTCACAATTGACATGTTTTCCTGCTTTTAATGCATCTATTATAATGTTTTTATGAATATAATTTGGGGTGCATACCTCAATAATGTCGATATCGTCTCTTCTTATCAGGTCCATGTAATCTGTTGTGGCAAATTCAAATCCTGCCTGAGAAATTCCTTCTTCGGCATCCTGAATCGGAGTTGAGCAGACGCCAACCATTTTTAATTTGGCAGGTACCGGTTTATAGTAAAAGGGAAGGTTAAGATAAGATATTGTATGAACCTTTCCGATAAATCCATAGCCGGCCATTCCAACACCTAAAGTTTTCATATTATCGAACCTCCGTATCCCAGTTCTTTTTCTACAATAGTTATGGATTCATCTATTATTTCAAGTGCCTTTTCTGCTATTTTTTCTTCCATTATAAGTGGCGGGGACATTCTCAAATTCTGGTTTGCCGGTATCCAGGCAAGCCCCTTGGAAAAAGCTACCTGGTAGACTCTTTTCCCTGCTTCAATAAAAGGTTCCTTTGTATCCCGGTCTTTTACAAGCTCCATTCCCAGCAGACAGCCTTTGCCCCTTACTTCACCAATGATCTTGTGCTCATCTTTCATTTTTTTAAGTCTCTTCATTATGAAATCTCCAAGTTTTGCTGATTTTTCGACAATATTTTCTTCTTCTATTACTTCGAGTGAAGCAAGACCTGCAGCTGCAGCCATGGGGTTTCCGCCATAACTTGTGGAAGCAGAAATTTTATCCATTACTTCAGTGTACTCTTCCTTAATTGCAAAAGCAGTGCAGGGAAATCCATTTGCAAGTCCTTTTCCCATAACAATAATATCAGGTATGACATCATAGTGGTCAACACACCACATCTTGCCCGTTCTCGCACAGCATGTTAGAACTTCATCTACGATTAAAAATATTCCAAGCTTATCACATAATTTTCGTAAAGCGGGCAAATAATCATCCGGGTAAACAATGGATCCGCCCCAACCCTGGATAGGTTCCAGTACTATTCCTGCAATATTTCCGGTTCCTTCAAACTTTATCTGTTTTTCCAGTGCATCAACACAAAAAAGATTGCAACCCGGATAAGTTTTATCAAAAGCGCAGCGATAGCAATATGCACCTGGCGCCAGGTGATATCCGGCTGCTCTTGGTCCTGAAGTAAAATCAGCTACCTGTGTAAGAGAAACCGCAGCCATGGTTTTTCCATGAAAATCTCCATAAAAAGAAAAAAATTCATATTTCTTTGTTTGTGCTCTTGCAGCTCTCATTGCGGCCTCAACAGATTCACAGCCTGCACAATACATCTGTACTCCGTTTAAATTACCTGGTGTGAGGGAGACAAGTTTTTCTAGAAACTTTACTTTAACTTCTGTCGTGAAATCATGACAGTTCATCAGACGGGCTGTATGTTTTTGTATATATTCAACAACTTTCGGATGGCAATGACCCAAATTTGTTACGTAAATTCCTGAAGAGAAATCAATATATTTATTTCCATCGACATCGGTCAGGGTAACTCCATGCCCGCTTTCAAACGATACCGGAAATAGCTTTACCTGGGAAGAATAGCCTTTCATGTATTTTTCTGCTCTTTCATGCAGTTCTTTGGCTTTTGGTCCCGGTGCAGGGACTTTCATATCGGGAACGCTTTTCGGGTCAATTTTTGCCCAATTTTTATCATAATCCATAAATTTTCCCCTTTTTCTAGTTATTAAAAAATCTAAAAACTTTTTTTAATTTCAAAAATTTAAGTCATAAACGAACAATTTAGGGCAGCATATGCCCTAAATTGTATTATAAAGATTTTTATTTTACAGTCAATACAAATAAACATTGATTTTATTTAAATTATCTGTTTATAATTTGAAAGCTAAATTTTTAAGCTAAATTTTTAATTAATTTCAATAATTATTAAATAAAAATGTTTTTAGCAAATATAAATGTAAAACCTAGACCTGCTAATCTTAAAAAGGTTGTTGTCTGCAGAAAGATTAGAGATTGGAGAAAAAATGCTAAAAAAATACCATATTACGATAAGTATAGTATTTTGGACGCTTATAGCTTTAATTGTCTTAGTAACTGTATTGGCATTAACAACCCCAAAGTTAAACCTGTTTTCTTATCTTATCGGTAAAAATACGGAAGTCATTGTTCAAAAAGAACCTTATTTGGTTACGGAATATAAAGAAATCGAAAAAAAAGTAGAGTGGTTTTATTTTATTGCAACCGGATACAGTAAAAATGATATCAGCCAGGGCACAACGGATAAAACTGCAACAGGCAGGGTTGCAGCTGAAGGGATAATAGCTGTCGATCCCAAAATTATTCCTTTTGGAACGAGTGTTGAGATAAAAGATGTTGGAGTTTTTCTTGCTGCCGACCGTGGCGGTAAAATAAAAGGAAACAGGATTGATATATTTTTTGATTCTAAAGAGGAAGCCAAGGATTTTGGTAAAAGGGGTGTTTGGATTAGATTTCTTGACAATAGCAAAGGTATTAAACTTGCTGATGAGATATCTAAGTAAAAAGATTGTTAATCTGATCTAACTCTGTTTATTTATTAAGGTTTGCGATTTTTATTTTTTTCAATAATACCATTTAGCAAGGTACAAAAAGTTTTTGCATTATTTTTATTCATTTTTTTGATAACAAAAACTTCCTTTTTATTATTTATTACAAGAGTTGAAGAAGTCAACCCTTCCTTAAGTGAAATCGCCACTATATAAGGATGTGAAGCAATAAAGATACTATCCCTCGATATATTTGAAACATAGAAGAAAAAGAGCTTTTTGTCAGTTAAAACCAGCTTGCCGACAGTAGTGCCATTTATAAATCCTGATGCTTCATAAATAGTCTTTTCATCGGAATCAACAAATAATAAAAACCCGGAATCATTTAATTTTAATTTCTTTATTTCACTTTTATCCATGCTCTTTCCCAAGATAATATTTTATAAATATACCCGGTTTGAAGTAAAAAACCATGATAATTATATAAGATTAAGTATCATAAAAAAAGAAATTAATTTAAATTGTTTTGAAATGCAGACAAAATATTATATTATTTATAAAATTGAAACTGGCAGCAAGATAGGAGAATTATGAAACTAAATAAAATTACCGCAATTTTTTTAATTGTCGGTTTGTTTTCTTCATTGACCCTGATATCTATTTCGTCCTGTTCAAAAAATAGTAATTCCGGAAAGCCGACTGAACAGCAGGCACCTGCTTCGGATACCGAAACTTCTGCAGTAAATACTGCTCCGGAAGCTACAGTATCTGCAACAACGGAAGAGAAAAAAAATTATTATGTCAGTACTTCAGAAGAATTTCCCAATTATTCTTTTATATGTCCTGAAGGTTGGAAGCTTTTTGACTCTGGAGACGGAGGCAGGATTTTAATCGAAGATCCTGATGTTGCTGCTAACAAAAATGAAAGCATTTATGTTATTGTCGAGCCACTTGAAAAAGCGGGCGAATTGAAAATAGATGAACAGATTTTCAACAGTTATTTGGCTGATGCATCAGAAGAAGGAAAGGCCGTGATACTTGAGGATGAAAAAGTTAACATTGACGGAAATAATGTTAATCTTGCAGGTTATGAATACAAAAGCCTCTTGAATGATGACAAAGATATAAAAAATATCGATTATTTTACTTTTATTAAAAAAGATAAGTACGTCTATGCAATTAAATATATAGGTCAGAATACTGAAACTTCACAGGCAAAAAAGACAATTACGGATTTTATTTCCGGTTTTACTTTTGATGATAAAGTAGAAAAGCTGAAGGAAAAAGATAAGAATTCCTCAATGAATATTTTAATTTTGGGCGATGACAGCGCCTTTGACAGACCGGGCGGCAGGGTAAACGGCAGAACAGATATCATAATTATATTTCATATAAATCTGGACACCGGTAAGGGAACCGTGGTTACCGTACCCAGAGATACATGGGTGAATATACCCGGGTATAAGGAAGGTAAGATAAATGGAGCTCATGCCATAGGAGGCAATGAGCTTACAGTACAGACTATTGAAGAATTTTCCGGACTTACAATCGATAGCTATATAATTACGGATTTTGATGGATTTAAGCCTTTAATAGATTTTCTTGGAGGAGTTACGATAGAAGTCGGAGAAAATCTTTCAGATGGCTTTTCGGGATGCTATTTAAAGAAAGGAATTCATCATTTGAATGGCGAGCAGGCTCTGGCGCTTTCCAGGAACAGACACAGGAGCGGGGACGGGACCACACAGGGTGGTGCATTTGCAAGAGAAAAAGAAGCCGCAAAAATAATAACTGCATTACTGGAGCAAAAAAGTACTTTCGAAAGATTGATAGCTCTGCCTCTTCTGATTAATTTTTTATTGAAGTATGCCTGGACAGACATGCAATTTAAAGATATGCTTAGGTTACTTCCAGTACTCGGCAAAGTAAAAACGGGTGATATTGAGATTACGGGTGTACCATCATGGCCTCAGATGGTAGGAAATGCAAGTGCCGTAGTATATGACAAAGAAGCAACTCAAGAACTGTTTGATCAAATTAAAAATCAATAGTTCTTGGAAGCATCTAAAATTTCGTGATAGCAATAAAGGAAAATTTTAAGGACCATGATGGGTATTGAGAAAACCATTTGAAGGCTTAAGCGGGCATGGTTCCTCCTCCGGGAGGAGAGCGAAGCCTGAAACTGAGCTGGTTTTTACTCGCCGGGGAAAAGCCAGCGTGTTTTTGAAATACCCATCATGGCTTATCAATTTATTTTTTATCACGAAATAATATGTAATCATAAATATTTAATAAGCTTTAATAAGCTTTATTGGTTGACTTTTATTTTATTACTGATTTTGATGGATTTAA
>JAMCVO010000621.1 GCA_023475715.1 Actinomycetota bacterium | reverse complement strand
CATCCTCTTTTATTATTTCAAGAGGTTTGATTTTAAGTTTAAATCCTTCCAATGGCATATAATATGTTCCTTGCCCTTGTCTTTTTTAAAAATCTTTTTGATTTATTTTTCTATTAATTTCCTGGCTAATTTTGCCGCACCTGGTGCTGTAGGATCATAACCATCGGCCCCGATAGTCCTGGCAAAATCTTCGGTTACTGCTCCGCCGCCAACCATAATTTTTATTTTATCTCTCAACCCTTCCTTAACCAAAGTTGATATTACCTTTTCCTGTTCAAAAGCAGTTGTTGTCAGTAACGCTGACATGGCCAGGATATCAGCATCATGCATCTTAATTGCGTTAATAAATTTTTCTGCAGAAATATCTATGCCAATGTCATGAACAGTAAAACCTTCGGCTTGCAGCATTGTTCCAACCATTTGTTTACCTATAGAATGAACATCCCCCAAGACTGTGCCTAATACAACTATTCCCAAGCTTTTTATTTTCTGTCCGTTCTTCTCTATTTCCTCTTCAACTAATGGCATGACGGAAGACATTGTATCGGAAGCCCCGATTAAATCGGGCAGGAAAAGCTCGTCATTTTCATATGCATCACCTATTAACTTCATGACTCCCGTCATTGCTTCTATAATTGTTAAAGGATTAACTTTTCTGTTTATTAATTCACGAGCCGAGGCCATCGCTAATTCTTTATTATAAATCGCAATGGACTTTTTTAATTCATCCATGGGGTCTTTTCCCGGATTATTTCTTATATCCCCGAGATTTGAATTATCCACCCGATTTGCTCCTTAAATCTATTGATAAAAAACCCTGAATTTATTTTTAGAATTAAAAATTTATAAATCAAAAATTATAATAAATATTATTTTACAAATATAAGTAAATAAGTCAAATTATTTTACTTAGCAAATTATTATCAGCATCGGTAAATAATATATTAATAAATTTGGCAGCCGCACCTCTCGCTGCATTGTTGTCTCCAAGCTCGCTTTTGACAATCCTAGCTTTTTTGGAAATAGCACTTAATGCTCTGAGCTGAACAGTTCTTCTTATGGCATCAATCATTATATCCCCGCATTTTGCAACACCCCCACCCAGGACCACCAGTTCCAGGCCAAACAAATTCAACACCGCTGAAACAGCTATACCGATATACTCTCCGGTTCTGTTAATAATGTAATAAGAAAACTTATCTCCTTCTTCTGCAGCTTTCGATATAACTTCAACCGTTAAATTTTTTAAATCACCTTTTACAATTTGGGTCAGCGACGTTACAATTCCATTTTCAATTCCCGCTTTAGCCCTTTTTATAATGCCCGGACCTGAAGCTATTGCCTCAAGGCAACCTTTGTTCCCGCAGTTGCATAAAGGACCGTTCTCATCAACCGTTATATGCCCAAGTTCTCCTGACAGTCCCATGCTCCCTCTGTAAATTTTTCCATTTACATAAATTCCCATACCGATGCCTTTTCCCAGTGTAATGAAGAGAAAATTATCATATTCTTTAGCTGCTCCATAGTGCTTCTCGGCAATTGCCATACCCCTGACACTGTCATCAACAAAAACAGGCAGGCCAGTCTTATTTTCCAAAAAATTCTTGATTGGAAAGTTGTTCAAAGCATCGATATTGGGGCAATATATAGTATTCCCTGAATCTGAATCAACAATTCCGGAAATACTTACGCCCATGCCAAATATCGAGGATTTACTGTAACCTGAATCAGATATTATCTTTTCAATCAGGTTTAGAATTCTTTCGATCAGCTTTTCCTTATTGTCATTATATTGGCTTCTCACAGTAAAGCTGCTTACAACGTTTCCCAGAATATCACACATAACTATCCTCAGGTTTTCACTACCAATATCAAGACCTATTATATTTCCGGAATTTACATTTACCCGATAGAGTTTGGGTTTTCTTCCACCCGTGGATACGTTATCTCCTATTTCCTGTAAAAGCTTATGAGAAATCTGGAGCTCATTAACCAGATTTGTTATTGTAGTCAGGTTAAAATTAAGGTAAGTTGCAATCTCTTGCTTCGTTGCCTGCCCTTTATTGCGAACCACGTCAAGTATTTTTAATTTTAAATCTTTATTGCCTGTATTGTTTATTCCCATTTTCTTAAAATACTATAACCTATAAAAACTTCTATTATCAATGAGTTGTAAACACAACTCTTGGATAGTTCATATTATCTATCCGGTTATTTATATGCTCACGTCTATATACTCTCATTTTTTAATTTTTGAACAGCTTTTGCATGAAAAGATTTTGCCATTTTTAAAATTTCTTCTGCCTGTTCCTTTGAAATTGCAGGCTCGGTATTTTCGGATAATATTTTTTTTGCCATATCAACTGCGGAATCTCTCATGCTCTTGCCCCCGGCAGCTTTCCATGCACTCCAGATCTCTCTGTTTGTAATTTGCGGAACCCAGTTGTTTTTTCTTACATACTCAGATGTTTCCTTAAAGATTAAAAAATTAGCACTCCTTGGACCCACTTTCCTGAGCAGATCAACCGATAATGTATTGTCATTGACATCTATACCTTTAAGCATTCTGAATGCTGCCCCCATTATCTCATTGTCAATAACACATTGCTCATAACATGCCGTAAGCATCATTTCCATCAGACCAAAAGACAGATGAATAAAATTAGTTCCGGCAAGTGCGTTGCTTAAAACCTGCATGGCTCTCTCATAACCTGCCTGTGCATCAGGGATTTTTGCATCTATTCCTGTTCCGCCCTGGAACGGGAGGTTATAATAATGAGCAACCTGAGCAGTGGCGCAATGAAGAAGGTTCGTCTCCGGTGCCGCACCGGCATAACTTCCTGTGGTCATATCCATCAGCCCTGAAGCTATCGAATAGATGCAGGGTGTACCTGGGTTTACAAGTTGTGCAAGAACAATACCTGCAAGTACGTTTGCGTTCTGCTCAACAAGAGTTCCGGCAATCGGAGCCGGTGTCGTACCGCCGGGCATGGAATCAACTTCAACATAAACAGGAATACGATTCTTTGCTGATTCTATCAAAACTTCACTATTGATCTTTTCATGCTGCAGCGGGCTGACCATGCATACAACCTCTGTAAACATTGGATTTTTTTTAACGGCATTTTCGCTTCCCTGAAAAACCGCTGCCATTTTTATCTGATCCTGCACCCCGTCCGCACCAGTCTGCGACTGGGAATAATAATTTCTTGTAGTATAGGGAAAAGTTCCGGCAAAAAGCATTCTGTCTACACCATATTCTTCAAGATCAGAAGGAATTACTATGGCATGCATGATATGCAGATGCTCAAGCTTATCAAGAAGTATAGTAAATTTAATCAGGTCATCAAAAACGGCAGGCCTGTAATTTCCTCCAAGGTCAAGAACATTCAGAGCTGATGAGCCGCCAATCGTATAAACTCTTTCAGGATCTACTTTCACATCAAAATTTTCATTCTTCCCGTACAGAGTAAACCTGGAAGGAGCAGTCAATAGAGCTTTTTTTAACAGATGTTCATCAATTTTTACTACACTGTTTGCAAAATCAACTTCAGCCCCAAAGCTTCCGAATATCTCAAGTGCCGGCTTGTATTCCATTTTTATTCCTATTTCACCGAGAACTTCAAGAGTGGCGTAATGAATCGAATCAAGGTCTTCTCCCTTTAAAAATTTTAATACTCCGCCTTTTAATCCTCTGATCGGCATAATAACCTCCAAAATAATTTAATTTAAAACTTTTAGAAAATTATCCCTGCATTAATTTTTGAGCAAGTTTTACGGCTGATACTGCATTATCAGCATAACCGTCGGCACCTATTCTGTCAGCATGTTCCTGAGTTACTGGCGACCCGCCAACTATAACCTTAACCTTGTTTCTGAGATTTTTTACCTTCAAATCCTCAATGACTTTTCCCTGATACGGCATGGTAATCGGCAGAAGAGCAGACAAACCAAGTATGTCTGCTTTCTCATTAATAATATTTTTAATAAAGGTTTCTGAATCCACATCAACCCCAAGATCCACTACTTCAAAGCCTTTTGCAGTAAGAAGCGATGAAACTATTGATTTGCCTATCTCATGTATGTCCCCTTTTACCGTTCCTATTACAACTTTCCCCATGGTTTTTCGTTGGATACCTTTCGTTTTTATCTCTTTTTCAAAAACTTCAATCGCAATTTTCATAGCATTTGCACTTCGCATCAGATCCGGAAGAAAATATTCCTTTTTACTGAACTTATCACCCACCAGCTCTATGGCTGGCACCAGGGTTCCGTTTATGATTGTAAGCGGGTCAATATTTTCTTCAACAGCTTTTACCGCTATTGCTCCCATAAGCTCAAAATCACCGGAAAGGATATTTTCATACAACTGTTTTATAATTTCCTCTGCGCTCATAATTCTCTCCTGCAAAATATTTATATTTTTATCGGATAATTCCTATATTTTTTTATGGCATTGTAGAATGCCTGAATATTTTCAAACGGTACATCCAGCTGTATGTTGTGTGTTGGTGCAAGCAGAAACCCACCGCCTGGACCGCATGTTTTAATTCTTTGCCTTATTTCATTCTCAACATCCTCCGGAGTTCCAAACGGCAGGGTCTGCTGGGTACTTACCGTCCCCCACAAACAAATTTCCTTTCCATATCTCTCTTTAATGAAAGAAGGATCCATGGATTCGGGCTGAATGGGGTTCAGCAAATCTACACCAATCTCTATCAAATCATCAATAACAGGCACGATGTAGCCGTCACTGTGAAAGGCGACTTTTATATTCTTATTTTTCTTCTTAAGTTCTCCGATCATGTAACCCATTTTAGGTTTTATCATCTCCCTGAAAACCTGAGGTGATATCAGAAGCTTATGCTCGCCTCCGATATCGTCTGCAAGCCAGAGCAGATCAACCCCTCTGTCAATTAGCTTAAGTCCAAGCTTGAGATGATAATCAATTGAAATATCCATTATTTTATGGGCAATATCTTTGTTTGCCACAATATCAATTAAGCTTTGTGTTATACCCCTAAGGTATTTAAGAGCCTCAAATATTGAACAGTCTATTATCCCGCAGATATAATGGTCCCTTCCGTAATTTTTTATTACTTCTTCGGCATATCCCATATCTTCCTTATCAGGATCGGGTGGTATGTAGCTGTCTATCTTACTGTCATCAGCCAGAGGAAACTTTACTATTTCCGTATAATATCCGTCACCATTAATAGTTTTGTATGGAATTTTTTTCCAGGTAATACCCCATTCATCAATATAAGTACCGGCATTTGTATCCCTGTAATACCCTGTCGACAAACCATAAGTCAAGAGAAGCATGTCATGGCCGAATAATATATCAAGTTCGCTCATTCCCTGATATTTTTCTTCTTTTTTACCCTTTATCCCTTCTATTTCTTTTGCATATCTCTTTCTCAGGATCTTATCAACTTCAGGAACAAAAGTTGCCTGAAAAGGAACCATGTCAGGTTCTTTATGCTCCATCGCAATTTGCATTCTCTCTTTTGATGTTAAGCCCATAAAATATTACCTTTTAATAGAATTTCTAAAATCCTAAAATCTGATCGGTTTATTATTGTTAATTTTTTAAAATATTTACCTAATATGCCGTTGGTCCTTTTCTGCCGGCCTCTACCATCGCCATAATATTTTCCGATGGGGTCCCGGATGTTATCGGGCTTCCGTTACAGGTTATGAAATTATTATTTGCCCCATCCAGTTGCATTTCGACTTCTTTTCTTATATCTTCCGGAGTACCGGAATGAAGCAGACTTATAGAATCAATATTGCCAAAAACACAAATTCTTTCTCCGATCTTTCCCCTGATTTTTTTTATATCCAGAATAAAATCTTTCTTGCTTTCCTCAAACATCAGTGCGCTTGCATTTATTTCAAGCAGATCAGGCAGGATCGGATTTATATCACCCCAAAACATGCAGATGGGAACCAGGCCCATTTTTTTGATTTCACCAAAATAATCAGCATGTATATCTTTCATGAAACCCCTGTAAATTTGAGGATTTACAATATCAGGAGAAATATAGCTTTCGGATATTATATAAGCATGAGCCCCTGCCCGGGCATAAGCTTTCACCCACTCAAGCTGCTCCTCATAACATCTCTCCATCAGATATCGCATCCCTTCCGGCCAATCATGAAAGGCAAGCAAACCTTGCTCAAAACCTGTCGATCAGATTTTAGGATCAAATATTTCACAGATTGCAGATGGGATATGAACCCCTATAAAAATTTCACTGCCGTATCGATCCGATATTATTTTCACATGGTCCGTATAACCAAGCTGAGCAATCAATTCTGTGTCCATATGTACATATTCTTTGATATACTCATCTATTCTTTTTTTACTTTCGAGTTTTATTTTTGGCCTATAGCTTCTTGACCCTAACAAGTAATCAGGAAAATCAACAATTTCTTCATCAGCACCGGTATTTACAGAAAAATACTTGTCTGATTTTTTAATATCTTTTTTGGAAGGATCGATTATCAAATAGGATTTTTCTTTCTTTTCAATTACTTGAGAGTCTTCAAAATAGGATGGAGTACCGATGTGCAGGTGGAACCAGTCAGGTTTAAATTTTTCATAAAATTGGCTGTATATTTCGCTCATTTTGCCGGCTTCACGCCACGCATCCCTTTTATAGTCCAGGCCTGCAGACTCGTACTTGTAAAGACCCCACCAGTGAACGGCAACAGGATATCTTTCAGCCTTCTTTAAATTTATGGTTTTCATAAAAACTTCTTTCGGGCTCTCTTTTAAGTTGTTGCTGTTATTTTCCATAAATTCTCCATATTCTTCCCAGGCATTAACCTTTGCAAAGATATTTCAAAAATTACATCCTTTAAAATCACGTCATCCGATGTAAGAATGAAACCACCGTTTGGCCTTGCCGGATTGGATGCGTCCGATTGCAAAAAAAAATTAAAGTTTGATTTTTTTGATATTCAACATATCGGCAAGATAACAGAGCTCATCTTTTACATCTCCGTTAACTATTGCCCAATGGTGGCTTACGCCATTTTCAGCATTTGAAACTAAAAAATTATTAATCTCAGGATCAATTTTCACATGATAATGAGGATAACCATCGAGCCTGACTTTACCACCCAGTGACTGCCCTCCCAGGATTGTAAATTGAAAGCTGTCTAATGTACAAATTAAATTCAATATTGTAACTCTGCCAGGTTTTCCTATAAACTCCATCCATACACCTGAAATCCCGGATCTGGCATCCATCAGTTCATAATCCGGAGTAATCTTTACAGCACTTTCCTGTTGTGCCAGATAATAATTGGAAGGACCGGCATGCCCTGCAACAATGGTGTTATCTTTTCTGTCAAAATTAAATATTTCAGTAAACATAACAGGATTTCCCGTTAATTTTTGGAGGATCAACATTCCTGTTGTACATCCCAGGTCACCTTCATTTCCTACTACTTTTGAAGAATGAGCCAGTTTTTCAGGATAAAGACAGGGTCTAAGACCCATAACCTCATGAAGCTCCTTGTTTAAATCACTCAGTGCAAGCCCGTCAAGCTGTCTATCTTCGATAATTTTCTGAAGACCAAGAGCAGCTTGTGCAGAATTGAATAAATTTTTAGCAGTGATCCTGCGGTCTATTTTAAATTTTGTTTTTATTTCTTCAACATATTTATGGATCTCGCTCTCAGGCATGTTTTTGGACGATTTCTTTAACTGAAGAACCGATATGAAATCAACAGCGGGTCCCAGCTGTGAGTAAAGCCTGAATTCGTCTACATACGTAACAATCATCTGCTCATTTCTGTATGGCAAAACTCCCAATCTTACAGTTTTTAATTCCTTTAAAACTCTGGCGGTGTAACCTATCTTCCTGATTTTTTCGTAAGGCTCCCTTTCATCATAAGACCCTGAAACAAGGAATGGTTTTGAGCCCATTTTTTTTAAAACACCAAAACCTTCAAAAGTTCCGACTATTCCTGAATTTCTGAAGAGTGTCATAATGTCGCTCTTAGCCGGTGCGTTAACATATGGAGTACATGCCCAAAGCACTGTGGGCCTGATACTCATTATATCCCTGAAGTACAATAAATATTCATCCTCAGACCATACCGGGAAAATAAGAAGCAGGCAGTCTATGTCTTGAGCTAACAAATCTTTTGAGACTTCTCGCGCTTTTTCAGTAGAAGTTACCAGCGGATAATCCACCAGTTCAAAATCCTCCTGAAGCTTTTCTTTTATTTTTCCGGTGTCTTCTTTCATGAATTTATTGAACTCTCTTGCAGACTCCTTTTCTCCCAGCACGACTTCTTCAAACCATTTAGCCGCAAAAAAGACAATGCCTAGTTTTGGATTATTTTGAAGCATTTAATATCACTTTCATTATCATTATTTTTTATATTTATTTTTAAGAAAGGCGGATAGCCGATTAACTCCACACACCGGCAACCGTTTATTTAGTTACATTATTTTAATTAAGATTTAGGATACTTTTTAAATATTATAATTAATGATAAGGATAGTCAATAGTAATTATGTTTACTTCCTAAAATATATTTAATAAGTATATAACGTTTTCGGGCTATATGGAATCCTTTTGTTAGAAAAATGATTTGGTAGAGCTAGCAAATCGAGGATTTTTTATTTACGTTCGATTAATGATGAATCATCATTAAATCGAAATTTTTCATAGTTCAATTTGGTGGAGATGAGCGGATTCGAACCGCCGACCTCTTGTCTGCCAGACAAGCGTTCTCCCACTGAACTACATCCCCATTAATTCTTCAAGATTTCTAATAAAAGCATAAGTATTTTTATTCTGCAATATTTTCTTATCATCCGTCACTAACATAGCATTAAAATTTTGTGCAATAGATAAATATAAAGAATCATAAAATGTCAGATTTATACTCTTGGATATATTTAATGCAGAAAACATTACTTTTTCATCCGGGTGTATGATATCCATATTCAACTTAATCAGCTTATCAAGTGATAATTGTGTATCCTGTAAATCAAAATTTGTTTTAACAAGCAATATATTCAATACTTCGTAAAAAAACAGATCTGGAACAACAAGT
>JAMCVO010000569.1 GCA_023475715.1 Actinomycetota bacterium | reverse complement strand
AGTTAAAGGATTGAAACTTATATCTATAACCTTAAGGCTTTTTATCCTTGCAATTTCCAATATATTCTCTACTATGTCAATGTTTGGATAGATATTGTCCCTAAACGTAGAAATGGTCCTCGTGCTTGATTCTTTGCATCCAAAAAGCGCCGTATGAACTATCCCCTCGACTTTGTATTTTTCTACTGTTTTTAGAAGAAATTCAAAATTAAGTATGTCACCTTTTACAAAGGTTACCTTATCCTTTACTTCAACTATGAAATCTGCTGATGCTGCAGGTGGAATTTCTACTACATCATAAAATACCACACTGTAGCCTTTATCTAGGAATACCTTTCCGGCTGCTGCACCGACATTTCCTCCACCAGTAATTAAAACACTTGGCATAATACTATCCTCTCTTAAATTATTAACTTTTAAGTTTTAATCTTTAACCGGAAAAGTTACCGGTAAATTAACATCTTTGTCCACTTTTCTAATAAGTTTCAATCCTTTAACTTCTTCAATTGCTATTTCGATGGTTCCAAGACATGGAGCAGGTTCATAATCCGCAACATGCCCGCCTGTAGCCGGATACTTTGATAAGCCATTTGATCCTTCGTCCAATAGAACTACCACTATATGTAAATGGATCGTTATTTCGCCATTCTCAAGAGTATTTACAAGACCGCAACCTGATGCAACATTTAAGTTTCTAACCTCAATTACGCTGGGGTCATGGTTTTTAACTACAGGAAAACTAAGGCCTTTCATAGGAACCATTAATGTAACTTTTTCAAGACTTCCAAAAATAGAGCTTATTACTCCTGCTTTTATATCATAGTACTTGCAGACTTTTTTAATCCCTTCTATAATATCAAATCCGGGTTTAACCCTGCACCCGCCTACGTAATTGATGAACTACTTAAAAAAGTACCTGCTTTTATATCATAGTACTTGCAGACTTTTTTAATCCCTTCTATAATATCAAATCCGGGTTTAACCCTGAAAACAATAACCCGTCCACCTGTTCCTTCGGCATGGACAATTCCTTCCAATTCTGCCTTATCTGCTATTGACTTACTCATTTTTATCTCCTGTTATTTATTTTTTTCATAAAAAATTCACAATATCCTTTCACGTCGCTCTTTTACTGTCTTAAGCAGATAGTTCCATCCATTTATAAACTGGGTACGAAACAGGTTTACAGGTCTAAAAGAAGCAAACTCATCAAGGCCCAATCCGTCTTCAAGGTATGCTTTCCTAAAATCAGGTACTTTTTTAAGTAGTTCATCAATTACGTAGGCGGGTGCAGGGTTAAACATCCTATAGACAACCGGAGGGTCAAGCTCAAGTAATTTATCAGCTGAGCCCTTCCAGTTTATTGTTATATGCATATCAGCTCCTACCATTTCAGTAAAATGATGAAGTCCTCTTGCGCCCCCACCAAGCATAATACCAGGATAGGATCTCTCTTTTAGGATGCTGTACTGCTTTCTTGCTGCAATGCATCCTGCCTGCCAGACTATATCAGAAGATATATCAATATTATCCTGCTTTACAACACTCCCAAGATGTTCATCAAAAATACCTGTAATATGCGTTACATAAAATGGCGGATACTTCCCACACTGTTTGGAGACCCTCTCATACATCTTGCAGACAGATACTGCCTGTGAAAGGCTCATAATCTCAGTTGCTATCATTGCCATATCTTCTTCTATAAGAATCTCCAATGCTTTTAGACCTGCTTTTGTTACAGGTATTTTTGCTATAAAGTTAACGCCAAGCTTTCTATAGCTTAGTGCTTCGTTAATTATACTGTCTGTATCTTCATCGGTGAGGGGACTGCTCTGTATGGATACAAATCCCTGCTGTCCTGGCTTTTTTTCATAAAGAGGCAGGAATATATCCAATATTTTCTTAGCGAGTTTTTGCTGGATAATATCAGCTGCCCTGCTGTTGCTTTCTTCTTTTTTAATGACATCATCGATTATACTTATTACATTACTGTACTCTGATTCATTGGTAAGCATTTTCATGCAAAAAGTCGGATTTGTTGTGCAGCTAACTGCTCCTGCATCTATTGCACTGCCGGCCTCTTTAGGTGTTGGGTTATTTATCCATAGCCTTGTTGGGGTTAACTCTGATACCCGTTTAAAATAGCCATTACTCATAGTATCCTCACAATCAATTTGTTTATTAATAATAAAAAATAAGCATTCCGGTTAAAACAATACATCTTTTAATTAGTTTTAAATTTCATATAACATATTAAAAATACAAAACTTAATTATTATAGCATTACTTTCGCAACTTCAATCCATTCCTTGATTTTTTCTATTTCAAAATCAACTGTATGTAATCTTTGTATCCCATCCATGATTATATAATATGCAACATCACCACATGTCTCAACTATTTCTTTAAGTTTTTTCTCTATATCTATTTTTGTAGCATTATGAAAGTCATGCTGGGGGTCTAAATTTACCTGAATAGCAATTCCGTTCTTGCCCATTTCTTCAACAGCAGTTTTTAAATTTGTTCTTCCACTAACATGAAAAAGTGCCAATCCAGGAATTTTTCTTATAAGCTTTATAAAATCTGTTGTATTTCCACAACTATGCCAGTATGAAATACCGCCATGGAATTCAGCAAGCTCTATTTCAGATGACAATATAAACTCTTCATAAATTCTGGGAGAAATAACCGGAGATCCGACTTCATCATTTAAAAGATTTCCCGGTCCAATTTTTTTATTAAAAAATTTTGCCCAATCTGTAAACCAATTCTTCCTTTCCGCTGTAATTCTCTTAAAAAGACTGTGTACAAAATCCGGTTTATCATACATATCCAGAAGTATATTTTCTAATCCTCTGATGTGCCACAATACACTGAATATACTTTTTTCCCATTCCGGAAAAATTACTTCAAAGTCATCAGGCATAATATCTTTAATTTCACTGTAAAATCTATGGGCAAGAGGCATCAGACCTGATTTATAAAAATCTACTGCCGGAAGATTATCAAGATCGCTTTCGTTTTTTATAGCAGGTATTTTACTTATCCATGGACTGTCATGATCTGAATATCCAGGCTCAAGGCCAAAAAATGTAGTCTCAAAAGGAACTCCCAACCATATTGGTATTGACTTCCCAATGTAGCTGCTATCATTAAAATTTTCAAATCTGAATACTTTTTTCTTCAGTTCTGCTTTAAGATAGGTTTTAGGGTCAGTAAAATATTCCTTAACATTAAAATCAAGAATTAGCCCCCATAAAGGTGGCTCCAGTTCAACTACAAAGGGAGCAAAAGGAATTTCCGTTCTTTTTTTTGGCGCTGTACCTCTCCAGTGAGCTCTGGTATTATGACTCCAAAAACCTAAATTATTTAGGTTTCTTTTACTTTCACAAATATTTCTTACTCTATCAAACAGGTCTCCAAACTCAGATAATTCACTTTTATTTAAAGATTTTATTGATTTCATATTTTATTAATTCCTCCACAAGTCTCCATATTGTCAATTTGTTTGACAATAATATTAATTAATTAGATTTTAAACATTTTTCATATTTAAACAAAACAATAAGAACCAAATACCGATGCTTATCTTTTGTTATAGTGTCGTTTTTAATTCAGCTAACTATATGTATTTTTGAAATAATTCTATATAAATCTTGTCATACAATTCAGGTCTTAAGAATGCTATCTTACCATGAGAACCAGAGCGAGGTTCTTTGTCTATTAATTCAACCTCATATATCTTTAATCTCCCAAGACAACTATCGATGTTATCGACCTCAAAAGCCATCGTTCTTCTATTTTTTCCCAAATTGAGATTGTCTTGCTATTTTTATCAATCATTTAATGAAACGTTACAATTTTGAAACATTTCAATCGTAATACACAGCAACAACTTTGTCAAGAATATTTTAAAATATGTCAGTTAAAAATTATTTGAAAGAAGCAGCCTGAGAACCTTTTTTTAAATAACTTAATTTTTAATATTATCTTCAGCGCCTGCGTCAAGAAGCCTTGAGAAAGTGGCGTAGCTGTATTCGCCTATTTTTACAAGCGGTACTATTCCTGAGAGCTTGGATATAACTATCATGTCGGCAACTGTTTCAAGCTCATATGAGCTATGCTCGCATTCAATTATTAGAAAATCAAAACCAAAGTTGGCAAAGATTCTGCCAATTTGCCTGTTCCTGCATTCGGTAACACAGGTGCCGATAATCATTTTTCCATCGTCTAGAGCTTTTCTCATGCCTGTAATGTCCATTTTTCCCCTTTCGTTGTTATAAAATTAACATTATTGATAAAAGCACTCATGGCATCCTTCTGATCTTCTGTAGCAAAACATTGTGCAAAGACCTCCAGCTCATAAGAAACGGAACTGCAGCCGTCAAGCCCAACCCCGTGATCAATGGCTGTCTTGGCTAAACTTACAGCAATTGGCGCATTACCTGCTATTTTTTGCTAAATTCATTGACTCTTCCGTTAATACTTCTTCTTCTACAATAAATATCCCTATCATTTTTTACAACCTCCAAAATTTTATTCAGATCCAGTAAAAGATCGGAATTTAAAATGTTTAAAGATTCCGAACAGGAAATGGTAATCATTCCAATATGTTCATTTTTATTATATAAAATCTTTTCCATAATATGTTTAAAATTAATAATATTTTATAAGTCTTATATGAATTTAATTACATGAGGAATCTCTTGTTATAATTATTGCTTCTCCCATACCGCCTCCAATACAAAGAGTTGCAAGTCCATACTTCTCATGTCTCCTTATCATCTCATATATTAGAGTAACTAAAATCCTTGCACCGGATGCACCTATTGGATGGCCCAGTGCTATTGCTCCGCCATTTACATTAACAATATCCATATTTAAATTAAGCTCACTGGCTACAGCAATTGACTGTGCTGCAAATGCTTCATTTACCTCAAATAACCCAATTTCTTTTATATTAAGATTGGCTTTATTTAAAGCCTGCCTTACTGAAAGCACCGGTCCCAAACCCATAATAGCTGGATCGACTCCCTTTGAGCCACCTGATATTATTTTAGCCATTGGTTTTATATCATTCTTTTTGGCAAAATCCTCACTTGCCAGTAAAACTGCAGCGGCTCCATCATTAATGCCCGAGGAATTTCCTGCAGTTACAGTTCCATCCTTTTTAAATGCCGGTTTTAGGCCGGCAAGTTTTTCTTTTGTGGTATCTGACCTTGGGTATTCATCTTTTCTAACCTCTACCATATCGCCTTTTTTTTGGTGCACTTCCACCGAAACTATCTCTTCTTCAAACTTTCCTTCTTTTATTGCATTTAGGGTTTTCATTTGTGAACTCCAGGCAAAACTATCCTGATCGTCTCTGGTTACACAATATTTTTCTGCAATATTTTCTGCAGTTATTCCCATATGGTAATTATTAAATATGTCCCATAACCCATCAAAAACCATTTCATCTACCACTTCACTGTTACCCATCTTGTTACCCCATCTGTAATTCTTTAATAGAAATGGAGCCTGTGACATATTTTCCATACCGCCTGCAATTATGCAGTCAGCATTTCCCGATTGAATAATCTGAGAAGCAATATTTACAGCTGTAAGACTTGAACCGCAAACCTTATTTATAGTCATTGAAGGAACCTCATAAGAAATCCCGGCGCCTACTGCTGCCTGTCTTGCCGGATTTTGACCAAGGCCGGCTTGCAGAACATTGCCCATTATCACTTCATCTACTTTGCCGGCAGAAACTCCTGCTCTTTTTAATAATTCTTTTACTGCTGTTTGCCCTAATACTATAGCAGGTATTTCTTTAAAGGCTCCCCCAAAAGAACCTATAGCAGTTCTGCATGCACTAATTATATAAACGGATTTCATTTTCATATCCTTTCTTTTAATATTTTTCTTTGAACCTTTTTTGCCATTCTTCTATAAACATGGAACGAAAATTTGGATGAGAAATTTTTATTAACTGCAGTAGGGTCCATGCACAAGAAACCTCCTCTCCAAGGATATGCCAGCCGACGCCAATCACCGGAGAGCCCTTTGACCAGTCATATACATCAAATATTTCGTTAACCACTTAGCTTCCTCCTTAACAATATCTGTCTTACTCCTCCCAATGTAGATCAGGCAAGAGCTGAGTCAATAATATTTTATCTTTATAATATTTTTATAGGTTTTATAAGATTTATCAAACATCTTACACATAAACAATTGATGGCAAATCAGAAGTAACTTTATAGACTATGGGATTCGGCAAGTGGAAACTATAATTCTTCTAAGTTTCAATTCAATTTTTAATTATCACTTTTAGGGCAAAATTATTTGCTTTATATTCAAATGCTTCCTTTGCTTTCTCAAAAGGAAATATATTGGTTATAATCTTTTTGGCATCTATAACGCCTTTTTCAATCAGTCTTGCTGCTTTTTCAAATTCCTTATAACTGTAACAAATACTCCATTTTAAAGTCAGCTCTTTGAAAAGAGGTGTATATAAATCAAATTCCAATGATTTAGGCGGGGTTGCCATTAAAATTATCAAACCATGCTTCCTAACCAAATCCATTGCAAAATCCATGTTTTCCTTATCTATATGTGCCAGAACTATCACATCTGCTTTTTCTTCACCAAGATAATCTTCAATTATTTTTTTTCTTTGAGTATTTTTTAGATTAACTGCAAGGTCAGCCTCGAGATTCTTTGCTATTTCCAGTGCCCTGTCCTCTATATCCATTGCAATAAATTTACAATTATTCTGTTTTAATATAGAGCACATCATTGCACCAATTGCACCTGTACCTATTACTACAACATTTAAATCTTTTACATCTCCTACGGCATGCAGCGAAACTGTAGCGGGCTCTATCAATCCGGCATATTCAATATTAAAAGAATCACTCATCTTTACCAGGTTTTTTACAGGGACGGCAATAAATTCAGACATAGCTCCTTCAAGCTTTGGAGAACCGAACATAGATTGATTTGCACATAAATGTTCCATTCCATTATTGCAATAATAGCAAGACCCGCAGTTTAGCTGTGGATAAACCGAGACTTTATCCCCAATTTTGAAATTATCTGTTTTGCTGTTGATTTCTTTTATTATACCTCCAAATTCATGTCCCATCACAAAAGGAAGCGGCATGATATCAAGTATTTTCCCTTTATAGGGTGCAACATCCGAGTTGCAAATTCCGATTGACTTCACTTCTATTAATACTTCGTCCTTTTTAACAATAGGATCGGCAATATCCCTGTAAATAAGAGTTCCAGGTTTTTGTGTAACTATTTGTTTCATTTTTTCCTTTCATTAAAATAATGAATTTTTAACATATTATTTGCAGAAACTACACCCTGGGTTGGATACTTTAATTTTTTTAATACTGCAATATTAATTATAAACGGTTTAATTTTAAAACGTTTTAAATTTATTGTCCACTTTTTAATATGATTATTAAAAAATAATTAGACAATTTTTTCTGGTTGCGCAGTAGTATCTCTTACTATTAATTGCCTGTGGTTTAAAGCCCATTTTGGTTCACTGCTATCCCCATTAATCCTTTTCAAAAGGAGCTGGACGGTAAGCTCTGCAATTTCTTTTTTATTTGCAGTAACTGAGGTTAATTTTGTTTCAAGATATTCATCAAAAAAAATATTATCAAATCCAAGTATCGAAAAATCTTCTGGAATTTTAAAATTCTTATCTTTTATAGCTCTTATTGCTCCTATAGCAATAATATCATTAAAAGCAATAATTGCAGTGGGCTTTTTTTTGTTTTCCATTGTTAAAAATTTTTCCATTTCACGGTAGCCGTCCTGCAGAGATAATCCACCATCATCCGTTACAAGCTCTTTTAAAAAATTTAAATTATTTTTTTTCAGTCCATCCACATACCCCTGAAATCTTTTTATGCTATGATATAAATCTACTTCCCTGTTAATATATGCTATTTTTTTGTGACCAAGATTTACCAAATAATCAATTATTTCAATCATAACATTGTAATCATTGCTCATAACAAAATCTGCTTTTAAACCTTCAATTGCCCTGTCTATTACCACAATAGGTATATTTTCATTTTTTATGTTTTGAAAAATATTGATATCTTCTTTTGAAGGTATGATGATTAGTCCGTCTATACTCCTGGATATTAGAACATTTATATGATTTATATCTTTTTTTATATCGTAATTGCTATTGCATATAACAACATTATAGTCATATTCAGACAAAATATTCTCAATTTCTTTTCCAATTTGTGAAAATACCAGGTTTGAACTGTCAGGAATTATAATTCCTATAAGTTTGGAAATTTTTTTTCTGAGAATACTTGCTGAAATATTTGTCCTGAAATTATACTTTGAAATAACTTCTTTGACTCTTTTCTTTATTGCAGTATTTACAAAATCCTTCTCATTTAATACATTTGAAACAGTTGCTATCGAAACCTCTGCTTCTCTCGCAATATCTTTTATTGTTATTTTCTTTATCATTTATTTATCATTATAATAATCATCATCAATAAAGGGTTAATCCTCCGTCAATGGACATTATTTCCCCTACCACGAAAGTTGATACATCGGATGCCAGGAAAACGACTGCCCCTTTAAATTCATCAACATTGCCAAGCCTCTTTATGGGATATTGATCTTCCCAAATTTTCACCATGGGTTTTAAATCCTTTGCTTCCAATGCAGTAGTATACACGGCCCCGGGACTGATACAATTGACATAAATCCCGTATGGTATCCATTCTACAGCCAAACATCTGGTAAGGTGTTCTAACCCTGCTTTGGAAACACTATAAGATATTTGAAATTGAGGCCTGTTTATCATTACAGCAGATCTCGAGGAAGTAAAAATTATTTTTCCATACTTTTGAGGTATCATTATTTTAGCTTCCTGCTGTGCACATAGAAAAGAACCCCTTAAATTCAAATTCATAACTTTGTCCCAATCTTCAATAGGAAAATTTTCTGCGTTTCCCCTGATTGATATCCCGGCATTATTGACTGCTATATCTAATCTCTTCCATTCTTTTTTAACAATGTTAATCATATTTTCAATATCTTCTATTGCGCTGCAGTCTGCTTTGATCGCCAGGGATTTGGTTCCAATTTTTTTAATTTCGGAAGAGATTAGATATAGCAGTCA
>JAMCVO010000309.1:4181-9303 GCA_023475715.1 Actinomycetota bacterium | reverse complement strand
TAGCCATCTAATTTAAAAAGTTCCTTTTGAAAAAAAAATCGGAGAAATGGCACACAGCCGTAAAAAACTTTTTTTAAGGCATTCAGATGGAAAATTGTATGATATCATGGATGATCTTATCGATTATTGTGGATATGATGCATTAAATCCTTTTGAACCAAAAGCCATGGATATAGACGAAGTAAAGAAAAAATGGGGGAATAAAATCGCAATTATCGGGAACATCGATGTTGATTTATTGATTAGAGGGACACCTGAAGATATAAAAAAATTGACATTAAAAAGAATAAAGACACTTGGTCCCGGAGGAGGGTATGCATTGGGCTCAAGCAATTCAATTGAATCTCACGTAAAAATGGAAAACTATGTGATGATGTTAAATACATTGTTTGAATATGGAAGTTATCCCATAAGTATAACTAAGTCAGAGGATATAGAAATTTAAAAGAATTAGAACTTAATAATAAACCTTAGGAAAGGAACATTATGAATGTCATGGAACTTTTTAAATTAGATGGCAAAGTTGCATTTATTACTGGAGGTGCCAGGGGCTTAGGATTTGATATGGCATTGGCATTAGCTGAAGCAGGTTCAGACATAGCGATTACCAGCAGACAATTATTAAAAGGGTCAAATTCAGCAAAAGAAATTAACAGGCAAACAGGGAGAAAAGCTTTAGCTTTTGAACTTGATGTTCGAAATGAAGAACAGATTAAAAGTGTGATAGAAAATGTTCTTTCTGAGCTTAACCGCATTGACATATTAATTAATAATGCCGGAAATGTAACCAGTACCCCAGATAATGCACCATTTGAAAAGAGGCCATTAAAACTCTGGCAAGAGGTAATTGATATTAATCTTACAGGGGTGTTTTTATGTTCAAAATACGTTGTAAGTATGTATATGAAGCCCAATAAGTCAGGCAATATTATTAATCTTGGTTCTACTGCAGGGATAATTGGAAAAGACAGAAGAGTATATGAAGGAACTGATATGGGTGGCGCAACGCTTGATTATCATGCCGCAAAAGGTGGCGTTATAAGTATGACTAAAGATATGGCAGTATACCTGGCTCCATACAATATCAGGGTAAACTGTATTAGCCCCGCAGGTTTTTGGAGAAATCAACACCCAAAATTTGTTGAAGAATATAGTAAAACTATTCCTATGGGTAGAATGGGAATAGATGGCAAAGAGATAAAGGGAGCTGCAGTTTTTCTTGCTTCCGAAGCATCCTCATTTGTCACCGGTCACAATTTAGTCGTGGATGGAGGGTTGACAGTATGGTAAATAAAAAGGATCCAATAATTGCACAAAAAATATTAAAGGATTTAAGCGTATTTATAGTAGGCTGTGGTTCAATTGGAAGAAGACATACAGAAGTATTAAGGTCTCTGGGCATAAAAGATATACATATTTATGATAATGATTTTAAAAAAATGGAATCATTATTAGTTGAATTTCCAGATATAAAGACTTGCAATACATTTGAAGAAGGTTTAAAGGAGAAACCTGATGCAGTATTTATTTTGACTCCCACAAAACTGCATTTAGAAATGATCAGGAAGGCTGTCCAAAACGGATGTCATGTTTTTTCAGAAAAACCTATTTCAGACTCGATAGAAGGAATAGATGAATTAATCAATATTTCAAGAGAAGCAAAAGTCAAAGTAATGGTGGGACATTGTTTTCGTTTCCATGGAGGGTTGCTGAATGTTAAGAAAATGTTAGATTCCGGAAAAATAGGAAGGCTTGTTTCCATCAGGGCATTAATGGGTGAAAACCTGCCTATGATCCGTCCAGACTATAAAACCCTATATTTATTAAAATATTCCGGTGTTTTTGAATTGATACATGATATTGATCTTGCAATATGGTATGCAAATAAACCTATAGAAAAAATAAAAGCAATTTATGGTAATTATAGCGATATTGGTATTGAGGCACCTGATGTTGCAGAAATAAACATTGGTTTTGCCGATAAATGTATTGCCAGCATCCATCTGGATTTTTTTCAAATTCCAAGAAGAAGATATCTTGAGCTAATGGGCACAGATGGAACAATTATTATTGAGTTCGGGTCCTGGGATAAATATACTATTTCAATTTTTGAAAAGGAAAAAAATTGTTGGAACAATATTGAACATAATACCAAACGTAATGATATGTTTAGAGATGAAGATTTTAAATTTCTTGATGCAATTATCAATGATAAATCCGTAGACCCTGACATAGCAGAGGCCATGAAAGTTGTTGAAGTTTTAGAAGTAATTAGAAATGATAAATAATTTTCAGGCAATTTCAACAGATATCTTAAGTGCCTCCAATTTATTTTGTAAGTTTTTGTCTATACTTTCAGTAATTATTCTGTCTACAATATCTAATGGGGCCACCTGGTGCGTTAAAACCTTATTGAATTTATGGCTTGCCACTAAAAGGTTTTTTTCCTTGACAATTTCGAACATCCGATTTTTTATTTTTATTTCTGCAAGGTTTGCATCTGTTAAGCCTTCCTCAACAGAGACACCACCAACAGAGAAGAAAATTTTATTTGCTCTTATTTTACTTAAAATCATAAGTGCATAATTTCCAATAAGAGAACCGAATTTATTTAAGTATTCTCCTCCCGTGCTTATCAGACAAATGTCTTTCATTGTTTTTAATTCATCAATTATATAATGTGAGTTTGTAATTACAGTCAGGTTTGAGAGATTTTTTTTTGACAGTTCCTTTGATAATATAATCGAGGTTGTTGAACCATCCAAGATAATCGAGTCGTTATTCTGGATAAAAGTGGCAGCTTTAATTGCAATTTTTTTCTTTTCATCCAAATGGCTATTCATTCTTTCATTGAATAGAATTTCTTCAATATTGTTTTTTTTAAGCTCTGCACCACCATGAAATCTTGATAAAAAATTATTACCTTCCAAAAATTTAAGATCCCTGTTTATGGTCATAGTAGAAACATTAAGCGATAAACTCAGCTCTTTTACAGAAATAATTTCATTCTCTTTTAATATCTCAACTATTCTTTTAATTCTTTCTTTTGTAACCATTATTATTTAAATTTCATTCGAATTTTAAACTCTGCAATAGTCAAACTTTTCCAATAATATACCAAATTTTTATAAATACCAATGATTTTTTGTTGCATATTTATTAATACTATGTTATAAATTGTTATAATTATACATAATAATAACAAATTATAACTACAAAAATAATAAAATATATATCTAATCAAGAGGTATTAGTGGGCTCAGAAAAAAGTTATTTAAAAGCAAAGTATTATATTGAAACTAAAAAAATTTTAACTGATGTTGCAGAATTTTTAGTTGAAATTGAAACAACTAGCTGCTGGAAAGGTGATGGTTCTCTCCCTTCCGAACTTTATAAAGAATGTAAGGGTGAGGTTGAGAAAGTAGAAGAAATAGAAAAGGGCAAGGGATATATCACCTTATTATACCCCACCAAAAATTTTAATATGCAGGAAAGTGCTTTTTCCTCAATATGGTTAGCAATGATTGGAGGGCCCACTCATGCGCTTATAGATTATGACAAATCAAGACTTGTTGATTTTGAACTGCCGGATAATCTTTATAAATTTTTCCCAGGTCCGGGATGGGGAATAAAAAGAACAAAAGAGTATTTAAAAATTCCTGAAAATGAACCTGTAATTGGCACCATAATAAAGCCTACCTCAGGTCTGACCGCAGAGGAAGTTGCTGATATCTGCTACGAATCCGCGTCAGGCGGATTACAGTTTATAAAAGATGATGAAAAGATGCTTAATGCGGAATACTGTCCCTTGGGAAAAAGGGTAAAAGCAGTATCAGAAGCTCTTAAAAAAGCAGAATATAAAACCGGGAAAAAAGTATTGTATGCGGCACATATCACCACGGGACCTGAAAATATCATAAATTTTGCAGAAAGAGCTTTAAAAAACGGAGCAAATGCCTTAATGGTTAACATATTCGCTTCAAGTTTTAGCAGTTTGAAAATATTACGTAGCCAGGGTTACGATGTGCCCATTTACGCACATTGTGGAGGGAAAGAAGCACTGGGCAGAGCCGAAGGACAGGGAGTAAGTCCTGAAGTAATAGCAAAACTTGCAAGACTAATGGGTGGAGATTACTTCAGGTCAAATATTTTAGGAGGATATTTGATAGGCGGAAATATTCTTGAGATAAAATCACTCATAAATGTCATGAAAATGAATATGACGGGCATGAAGGACATGGTACCGGCTTTATCAGGCGGGCTTAATCCTGGTAATTTATTAAAAAATTTAAAAGAATTTGGTACAGATATCATTGTACTTGCCGGCACAGGAATTACTAAATATCCTGGTGGAATATCTGAAGGTGTAAAGGCAATGAAGAGCGTTTACAAAGAATTTTCAACGGATAAAGGTGGAGATTTTGAAGCCAGATAATGTATTAAAACTTGAGTTTTACACAAAAATGCTTCTTATAAGACAATTTGAGTATGCAGTTAAAAAACTATTGGAGCAGGCAGAAATTAAAGGTACGGCACATTTATATATTGGAGAAGAAGCCATAGCAACCGGGGTTTGTACCGCATTAAAAACTAATGACTATATCACAAGTACCCATAGGGGTCATGGTCATTGTATTGCCAAAGGTGCAAATGTTAATGAAATGATGGCAGAGTTATTCGGAAAAACGAACGGGTGCTGCAAAGGCAAAGGCGGTTCCATGCATATTGCCGATATGAAGACTTATAATCTTGGTGCAAATGGAATAGTTGCCGGAGGGATACCAATTGCCACAGGGGCAGGGCTTTCAATAAAAATGAGAGAGTCAAAGCAAATTGCTGTATGTTTTTTTGGAGATACTGCCACTAACGAGGGCTCTTTTCATGAATCTGTAAATATGGCCAGCATTTGGAATCTGCCTGTAATATATGTATGCGAAAATAACTTTTATGGTATATCAATAAATATTAAAGATGCAGTGAACGTAAATAGTTTATCAAAACGAATGTCTGCTTATAATATTCCTGCTGTTACCATAGACGGCAATAATGTAATTGGGGTTTATGAAGAA
This sequence comes from Actinomycetota bacterium, assembly GCA_023475715.1. The sequence goes on along the minus strand of JAMCVO010000309.1, from coordinate 4,234 downwards.
ACAAAAAAAGCAATTGATTATGCACGCTCAGGAAAAGGTCCATATTTTTTAGA
>JAMCVO010000309.1:0-4171 GCA_023475715.1 Actinomycetota bacterium | reverse complement strand
GGATCAGGACCTTTACGGCCAAATTCTATAGCTTCCAGAATCTGTTCATTTACGTCTTCTTTTATTTTTTCCAAATCCTTGATATCCACATTGTTTGAAATCAAGTCTGCTTCTAATTTTTTAATTGGACATTTTTTTATCCATTCTTCCTTTTCACCCAGTGGCCTGTATGCACAGGGATCGGATCTTGAATGACCCTCCCACCTGTAAGTAACACACTCTAAAAAATATGGACCTTTTCCTGAGCGTGCATAATCAATTGCTTTTTTTGTTTCTTCATAAACCCCAATTACATTATTGCCGTCTATGGTAACAGCAGGAATATTATAAGCAGACTTGATTTCAAACAATGTGGATATCAAGGATTTGGAAAAAATAAAAGAAGACGTAAATGAACAGATTCTGGAAGCTATAGAATTTGGCCGTAAAGGTCCTGATCCAGAACCTGAAGATTTATATTCTGATTTATTTTATGAGGATGGGATGCAGGATGCGTGAAATAACATACAGAGAAGCTCTAAAAGAGGCAATTTATGAAGAAATGCAAAAAGATGAGCGAGTCTTTTTGATTGGTGAAGATGTAGGTGTTTTTGGTGGTACTTTTGGAGTCGCAAAAGGCTTATTGGAGATTTTTGGTAAAAATAGAATAATAAACAGTCCTGTTTCCGAAGCAGGAATTGCTGGATTAGCAACGGGAGCAGCAATAACAGGAATGAGACCAATTGCTGAAATAATGTTTATTGATTTTACAACTATTGCAGCCGATCAAATCATTAACCAGGCAGCAAAAATAAGATATATGTTTGGTGGGAAAGTAACGGTACCCGTTGTTTTCAGAACTCAGGGAGGAGGAGGAAGATGCTGGGCGGCACAGCATTCCCAAAGTCTTGAAGCCTGGTTTACACATATTCCGGGTTTAAAAGTAGTGATGCCTTCAAACCCTTATTTTGCAAAAGGGCTTTTAAAATCTGCAATAAGGGATAATAATCCTGTTTTATTTATTGAACATAAACAGCTTTATAATGAAAAAGGATTAATACCGGAAGAAGAATATATCCTTCCAATAGGTAAAGGTGCAATTATACAGGAGGGCAGTGATATTACTCTAATTGCAACATCATTTATGGTTTCCAGATCTGTTGAAGCAGCCAAGATATTAAGTAATCAAGGGATAAAAATTGAAATTATTGATCCATGCACACTGGTGCCCTTGGACAAAAATATTATCATAAAATCCATCAAAAAAACTAATAAAGTAGTTATTGTTCAGGAAGCCTGTAAAAGAATGGGTTTTGGGTCCGAATTAGTTAGGGTTATCTGCGAAAATTGTTTTGATTATTTAGATACACCTCCCATAGTTTTAGGTGCCGAAGAAGTACCGATTCCTTTTTCTAAAAAACTTGAGGATCTTGCAATACCTCAGGTGGAAACGATCGTAAATATTATAAAAAAATCATTTAAACGGTAAAAATAATTTATGCAAAGTGAAGAAATAATAGAAGATATTAAATCGGTTCTGATTCATGAAGCAAATTGTATTATTGATTTAGTCAAATATATAAACCAGGATCTTGTAAGGGTCATTTATGAAATACAAAATTGTAAAGGAAAAGTTATCTTTTCAGGGGTCGGAAAAGCCGGGCATATATGCAGTAAACTGGCAGCTACTTTTGCAAGTTTAGGTATTCATTCATTTTTTATTCATCCTACGGAAGCGGTACATGGTGATTCCGGAATGGTATCAAAAAAAGATATAATAATATTCATCTCCAACAGTGGAGAGACAATAGAAGTATTGAACTTTCTGGAAATAGTAAAAAAAATAGGTTCCAGAATCATTTCGATAACCGGTAACTTAAAATCCACTTTATCAAAAAGCAGCGACATAGGAATATATTGCGGTGTCGATAAAGAAGCAGATGCATTAAATCTTGCACCTACTTCAAGTACCACGGCTGCTCTTGCTTTAGGTGATGCCATAGCGATAACTATTTCAAAGCTGAACAAGTTCTCAGCAGAAGATTTTAAAATGTATCATCCCGGTGGAAGTTTAGGTAGAAAATTAGAGGAAATAATTAAATAAGAATCCGGTAAGAACATACAGATATTCAAAATACTGTTTAATCCCATAATTTTATTTGCCATTTTCCTAATTTTTTCTATTTCACATACAATACTATCTCCAGGCAATTTTCTATTGACAAAAATTTATATTTAATTTAAAATCGTTTTCATTATAATATTAATTTTTTTATTCTATGAGAAAAAAAACAGATATAAATGAAGTTGCCAAGCTTGCCGGAGTTTCTATATCTACTGTTTCAAGAGCGATGAATAATCCAGAAAATGTAAGGAAAAAAACCAGAGTAAAAATAGAAAAAGCAATTGAAGCATTGAATTATGTACCCAACAGTATTGCAAAAAGTTTAAGAAGTTCCGAATCAAGAATAATAGGAGTAATAATTCCTGATATCGCAAATCCATTTTTTGCGGCGATTTTAAAGGGAATAGAAGTAGAGCTGAAGAGCAGCGGCTATTATATGTTTTTAGCCAGTTCGGATTATCAGGAGGAAGAGGAAATAAGGTATGCCAAGGAATTTATAAATATTAGAGTAGATGGAGTATTAATGAGTCCATCAAGCATAGAATCTAAGGCTATTAAAATTTTGAAGGATGCAGAAATACCATTTTTTATTTTGAATGCAATTCCAAAAGATAAAAGCATTAGTTGGGCAAGCAATAACAGTATAGAAGGAACACTCATTGCAACAAAATATTTGGTAGAAAACGGCCATAGAAAGATTGCATTCCTGGAATGCACCAAATTTAAGGAAAAGAACAGATTTGAAGGATTCAAAAAGGGAATTAAAGATAGTCATCTAAAATTAAAAAATCAAATAATTCTTGACTGTGGGAACACCAAAGATGATGGTTATAATATAATAAAAAAATATATTGAAAAATTTCAGGGCAATGAATCACCGACAGCTATTATTTCAGTAAATGATATAGTTGCAATCGGAGTAATTGAAGCGTTACTGGAGTCAGGAATAAAAGTACCTGATGATATTTCAGTAATTGGATATGATAATATAAATATTTCCAGCATGTTAAAAATCCCCCTGACGACTCTAGATCAGCCAAAGTATGAATTAGGAGAAATAGTTGCAATTAATCTTATAGAGAAAATAAAAAGAAAAGAAAAAGAATTAGCACGCAATTTTTTATTTAACCCTAAATTAATTATAAGAGAATCTACTAGAGAGCTTAATTCTTAAAATCAGAAAAAATATTTTTTAATTTCAAAAAAATTAAGTTTGAAATAAAGATACAAAATTTATAAACATTATTTAATCAGGTGATGGATTTAAAATGGATAATTTAGTATCAATGAAAAATATATATATGATGTTTGGAGGGCTTTGCGCAAATAACAATGTTGATATTGAAATAAATAAAGGGGAAGTGATAGGCCTAGTTGGAGATAATGCAGCAGGCAAATCAACCTTGATGAAAATATTGGCAGGGGTGTATAGCCCAACCAGTGGCGAAATATATTTTGAAAATAAACCGGTAAAGTTTAAATCACCGCAGGATTCAAGAGGATATGGCATTGAAATGCTTTTTCAGGACCTGGCATTGGTCCCGGAACTTGATGTGACAGATAATTTATTCTTAGGAAAAGAAATACCGATAGTTTTGTTTAACAAGTTAAAGCTAAAATTTCTGTTGAATAGAAATAAAATGAAAAAAATGTCAGCTAAATTCTTAAAAGAACTGGAAATAAATGTAGCCTCTGTTGATGAAAAAGTAAAAAACTTATCAGGCGGACAGATGCAGTCAGTTGCTATTGCAAGAGCAATATTTTTCAATGCAAAACTAGTTATTCTGGATGAACCAACAGCTTCAATTTCAGTGAAAGAGACAAAAAAAGTTCTAAATCTGGTAACCCAACTAAAACAAAAGGGTATCTCAGTTGTAATAGTAAGCCATAGGATGGAGGATATATTTGCAGTAGCAGACAGGATTATTGTCCTTAAGAGAGGAACTAAAGTCAAAGATGTTGAAAGAGGCAAAACCAGTCAGGAAGATATCATTAAAAGTATTATTGGTGATGAGGCTAAAAATTAATTGATAGGAAATTCAATGACAAATTTTAAAAATAAAATCA
>JAMCVO010000479.1 GCA_023475715.1 Actinomycetota bacterium | reverse complement strand
TTTTCCTTAATTCTTCAATTCTATCTTTTACTATTCCTTTTATATTGTTTGCCGCCATTTTCAAACTTTGTTCTGTCTTTGACCTTATTAAATCTATAACTGCTTCTGCCTGGGTTAGATCTATTCTGCCATTTAAAAATGCTCTTTTTGTAAATTCACCAGGCTCTGCTATCCTTGCCCCATTTTTTATGCATAGTTCTAAAATTTTACCGGTTGCTGCCATGCCGCCATGGCAATTTATTTCGACAACATCTTCTTTTGTGTATGATTTAGGTTTTTTCATTAAAGAAATAATTGCTTCATCAATTATTTCTTCCTTTTTATCCACAATGTAGCCATATGCCATCGAAAATGTATTCATTTGTGAAATTTTTTTCTTATTTTTTTGCCTGAATATTTTTTCGGTTAATTTTATTGACTTGTTCCCGCTAAGCCTGATAATTCCTATTGCAGCTTCTCCTGGTTTTGTTCCTATTGCAACTATAGTGTCTTTCATGCTTTTATTCATTTTTTTCCTTACAAATAATAAAAATTTGTATTTTAAAATTATATTCTATTTACAAATTTTATATTTATATTGCCTGTTCAAGTGTCAATGTGTAAATTTTTTTTGGTTTTTAATCAAATTTTTTGAGCAGTTTTTTAAATAAGTATTTTGCGATATTTTTTACAATTAAAGCAATCTAGAATATTGAGATTAATTCATGAAAATTATTGATTCGCTGAATACTTTTACAGGTTACTGTCAGCAGGATAAATAACAATTCTTCTATTTGGTTCTTCGTCCCTGCTTTTTGTTTTAACTTCCTTAACAGTTGCCAGCAAATTGTGTATTGCTTTTCTTTCATATGAGGGCATGGGCCTTAGGGCAATTTTCCTTCCTTCTTTTACTGCCTTGTCTGCCATTTGAAGGGCTATTTTTTCAAGAGTTTCAATATTTTTTTTCCTGTAATCTTTTATATCAATAATTATTCGCCTGTTGATCAATTTTTTTCTTTTACCTATTAAATTTATTATATATTCTAATGCTTCTATGTTGCTTCCGTTTTTACCAATTGCTATAGCGAGGTCTTTTCCATATATTGATATAATTAAATTTTCAGCATCTACTTCAATATCAATTTCTTTTTCTGCACAAATAAGTTCCAGTATTTTTTTTAAAATTGTTACTATTTTGTCTAAACCAGTAAAATTTCTTAGTTCTTTGTTTTCTTTTCCTTCAATATTTTCTTTCTCTATTTTTTCTGTTTCTACCTTTTTGTTCTTTTTTTGTTCTTCTTCTAATGAAATTACAAAAGCATTTATAGCATCTTTCATGTCACCATTGTCTGACAAAAAAACCACCTCTTAAATAAATTCATTTTTCTCATATTTTACAATTATTATTTCCTTCTTCTTTTTCTTTTCTTTTGTATGTAAACATTCTTTCCGCTGCTTTCCAATTCGAGAATTTGCTTGCCCCCAATTCCTTTTTTCTTTGCTTCGTCTTTCGAGCTTTCTTTTTTTACAATCCTATTAACAATCCATTGTTGTCCTATTGACCATACATTTGTAGTTACCCAATAGACTAAAATTCCTGATGGAAGATTCCATGATATAGCACCAAAAACAACCGGCATCAAATAAGTAATTAATTTCTGCTTAGGGTCTGTTGTAGTCATCTTTGTAGAAATGAACATTGTCGCTACCATCAATATTGCCAAGATGAAAAAAGGGTCTCTTATATTTAAATTAAGCCATAAAAAATCATATTTTGGATTAGGAATATTCATTAAGATATTTCTGACATGTCCAAACATGTATGCCGGTATGAATGGCTGCCCCAACACATTTGTGATAATTGCTGATGGGCTTCTTAATGCTTGAAATAATGCAAAAAATACCGGCAATTGTAAAAGAAGCGGCAGGCACCCCGCTAAGGGATTGACGTTGTTCTGCTTATAAAATTCCATTGTTTCCTGCTGCAGTTTCTGCTTGTCATCCTTATATTTTTTTTGCAGCTCTTGTATCGCAGGCTGTAATTTTTGCATTTTAGCCATTGATTTTGTCTGACTTATTGTAAGTGGCGTGAGGACGAGCCGCACAATTATCGTTAATAGTATTATTACTATACCATAATTGGCAGCTACATTATTATACAGGAATATAACCACATATTCTATTGCGCTTTGAATTGGTCTTAACAGGTTAATAATTTGGCTCAATGCTTAAAAACCTCCCGGTATTTTTATTACAATTCTTGTAATAATTATTTTATCTTACAGGATCATACCCGCCCTTATTAAAAGGGTTGCATCTGATAATTCTGTATATTGATTTAATACTACCTTTTAGTACGCCATATTTTCCAACAGCTGTTACTGCATACTCGGAACAAGTAGGATAGAATCTGCAGCTATCAGGCAATACTGGTGAGATAAATTTTTTATAAAATTTTAAAATTGATAAAACAAATTTTCTCATATTAAATTGGCACAATATAAGCACTGTTATTGCTTATATTTCATTTTTTTATAGATTTTTATTGTAAAATTGATTGAACACTGTTGGTAATTTGATTTTTTAAATCAGGGTAGCTAAGATTACTGATAGATCTCTTAGCAATAAATAATATATCAAAGCTTTCTGTATTTTCTTTTTTTAAATTTCTAAAAACTTCTTTTATTAATCTCTTAATTCTATTTCTAGCTACGGCTTTGCCTATTTTTTTACTGATTATATACCCAAGTCTTAATCTATCGATATCCTGATTGCTTTTTAAAATTATTAGTTTAAAATTACCACACTCTATTAATTTGCCTTCTTTATTTATTTTAATAAAATCAGAACTCTTTTTTAAAGTTTCGAATTTGATTTCTTACTTCCTTTGAAAACTAATATTTTTACATCAGTTTATTATGCAGTTAATACTTTCCTGCCTTTTCTTCGTCTGTTTGCAATAACTTTTCTTCCACCTTTAGTTTTCATTCTTTCCCTAAAACCATGTACCTTTGCTCTTTTTCTGGCATTAGGTTGAAATGTTCTTTTCATCTTGTCCTGCCTTTATCCGGAACTTCTTTTTAACTATTTACTGAATTTAAGATTATACATTTTTATGTTTTTAATAGCAAGAATTAAAACCTGATTAGCCCAGGCACCCTAAATTCATAATTAATTTCTACATAATTGATCAAATTTCTTTATACTTTTTTAAATATATTTCCACTTTTATTATACTTTTATTATAGTCCAGATTCGAACATTTGTTCTGTAGCAAGACCTCATGAAAATTCTGAATGCATTGCCTATATTGTTTTCAGCAGATTTTTAAAATGCACCAGCAAAGTTTTCAACAGCTGTGGAAAAAACTGTTAATAACTTAAAAAAAGCCGTTATAGATATTGTCAAAGCCTGAAAATATTTTTCTTGTTAAGCCACAAAATTTATCGGTTATGGCTGTTAAAAACTTTATTGTGTGAAAAACTTTTGAAAAGTATATTTGATTAAATACCTTATATTTAATATAATCTCTCTATCCAAAATTACTTTCAATTTTTAAAAAACTATACATATATTAGAAAATATACTGAAACAAAACATAATCAAGTATTAAAGTATGTCAGAAGAACTAACCCCGGGGAAGCTACCTGACCCATTAGAACGAGAAACTACATATTCTGTATCAGGCAGAATTGCAGTCTATGACAACATGCGCAGCATACCAAGAGTTGTTGAAATAAGTTATGATTCCATAACTAAATTCCTGGATGAAACTCCTCAAAAAATTTACTCTATGTCACATGAGCTGGGAGGAAAAATACCTTATACAATAATAAAAGAGGTCGTTGAAAATCTTATTCATGCAAATTTCACGGAAATAATAATTACAATTCTAAACAATGGAAATCATATAATAATCTCTGACCAGGGTCCGGGTATTGCTGATAAAGAGAAAGCATTTCTGCCTGGATTCACTTCTGCAACTTCTGTTATGAAAAAATATATCAGGGGAGTGGGGTCTGGGCTTCCAATCGTAAAAGAGACTATCTTTTTTTCCGGAGGTTCGGTAGACATAACTGATAATATTAAAAAAGGCACGGTTATCTCATTAAAAATTGGAGACGTCAACGACAAGGCTGTTTTTGACAGTCTTTCGACAATAAAAGACATTGCCGATAAAGAAGCTCCCCTTGTAGAAAAAAAGGAACCAGAAAACGTAATCAAGCTTAGTGATGATTTCGCCAATATTAAACTTACCATACGGCAGAAAAAAATACTCTCTTTGGTTCTGGAACTTGAGGAAACCGGTCCTGCAAAAATTGCAAAAGAGCTGGGTTTTAGTCTTTCTACTTCATACAGGGAATTAATTTTTTTAGAAAACGAAAAACTTTTAACTCTTGCTGAGTCCGGAAAAAGAAGACTATCTGCCAAAGGCAAGAAATATCTTGAATATTATTTAAATAATTTCTAATATTATGACATGAATGATATAAGCAGCCTCTGGCAAAATGTACTCGATAATATTAAGGGTAGTATTAATGCTCCGACTTTTAAAACTTGGTTCGAACCTATCAAACCAATTTCATTAAGTAAAAACTGTCTGACTGTTTCCGTTAACAGTCCTTTTGCCAAAGAATGGCTGGAGTCCAGGTATTTGGGTTTGATTGTTGAAACGACACAGAGGATCATAAACCCTTCATCGAAAGTAAAAATAATAGTAGAAACTCCCGTTTCCAATAAATTAACGACTTCTTTTGATGATGACATGGATCTTTCACAGCTGGGTGTTAATTTAAAATCATCTTCAATTTCATTTAATACAAAATATACTTTTGATACTTTTATAACAGGAAGCAGTAATAGGTTTGCCTGTAGCGCTGCTCAGGCAGTAAGTGAAAATCCTGGCAATGCTTATAACCCGCTTTTTATTTATGCTGGTGTAGGGCTGGGTAAAACCCACCTCTTGCATGCAATTGGCCAATATGTTTTAAAACTTTTTCCAAATCTTGTTGTAAAATATGTTTCAGCAGAAAAATTTCTAAATGATTTTATTAATGCTATAAGATTTAAAAAATTATTTACTTTTAAAGAAAGCTATAGAAATAATGACGTGCTTTTGGTTGACGATATTCAGTTTCTTGAAGAAAAGGAGGCCAGCCAGGAAGAATTTTTTCATACTTTCAATACTCTTCATGGTACAAATCGTCAGATTGTTCTTTCAAGTGATCGTTCGCCCAAAGATCTTTCAGCACTCGAGGATCGCCTAAGATCCAGATTTGAATGGGGACTTGTCACCGACATAAAGCCGCCTGATTTGGAAACAAGAATAGCAATATTGAATAAGTACTGTGAAAGAGAAAGGTTGACCGTTCCCGATGCCACCCTTAATCTTATTGCAGAGAAAATATCTTCTAATATAAGAGAGCTTGAGGGCGCAGTAACAAGAGTGGTTGCATATTCTTCATTAACCGGCTCTACTCCCGACCTAAGTACTGCAAAAAATGTCTTAAAAGATATACTGCCTGAAGATAGAGATTATAAAATAAGTACACAAAAAATAATAAAAGAAGTATCAAAATATTTTTCTATACCCATAAACACATTAATAAGCAGTAAAAGAAGCCAGTTAATTGCACATGCCAGGCAGGTTGCAATGTTTTTATGTAGAGAACTTACAAGCGATTCCCTGCCTACAATCGGGAAATCTTTTGGAAACAGGGACCACACAACAGTTCTTTATGCAAGAACAAAAATTAATGAGCTTATTTTAAAAGACAAGGATGTGTATAATCAAGTTCATGAAATAACAAACAGAGTAAAGTCTGTTTCCTGAATTATTTTTATTGTTAAGAACCCTCCTGGCACCTATTAATAACTTTCTAATAACCTGGCTTATTCTGTTAATAACTATTTTTTTATTTTTATTTGTTAACTAAACACCGGTTATTAACAGCTTTTAACATTTTTATCCACAGAATTTTTTAATGTTTTAATATCTCTGCTGCCCTGTTTTAATATTTATTAACATTATTAACAGGTCCTATTATTATTACTACCTATTTAAATATATATTCTTATATAATAGAATAACTGTTAATAATTTATTTCATCTTTAAAGCGAGGCCAAAATGAAAATTCAAACCACAAGGGATGAGTTATTGAATAAACTTTTATTTACAAGCAGAGCGATGTCTCCAAAAATAACCAATTTTGTGCTCAATGGTATAATGCTCGAAGCCGGAGAGTCTTCTCTCAGTATTTACGGAACAGCTGTGGATAAAAATGTTAAAAGCAGTATTGGAGTGAAAGTTATAGAGAAGGGAAGGGTAATTGTTCCCTCAAAAATATTGATTAATGTTTTAAAAAGTTTTAATGAATCAAAGATCGAACTTGAACTATTGAGCTCATCAAATGAGTTAAAAATTGTCTGTCAGAATGCCAATTTCAAACTAAACACTTTTTCACTTGAAGAATATCCGCAATTCCCAAGCATAAAAAAACATAATCCCTTTAAAATAAATATTGAAAACCTGAAATATTTGATCTCTAAGGTTCAGAAATCCAGCTCAACAGATGAAAGCAGAATAATTTTAACAGGGATACTTTTAGATCTTGGAAAAGATTTAATAAAATTAGTTGCCACGGACAGTTACAGACTGGCGATTATTGAAAATAAAATAAAATACGACAGCGACCCAATAAAAGTGGTTGTACCAACAAGAGTTCTTGATACGATACTAAAAAGCGACATTACTTCAGGAGAAATAGAAATTAATATAGAGGAAAACCAGATTAGTTTTCTATTATATACTGAAGGGGTATTAAACACCACAATTATATCAGGGCTGCTTACCGGAAAATTTCCTGAATATGAAAAACTCATACCCTCCAGCTTTAATCACAGCATAATTATTAACAAAGGGACAATTTTAGAAGTAATAAGGAGAATTTCTTCTATATCTCAGGACAATATTCCTGTTAAGCTTGATATAGACAAAGGAAAAATTACAGTTTCCATGAACATAAGAGAAGTAGGCAGCTCAAGCGAAGACTTTGAAGTAAGTTATGGAGAAGAAAAACTACAACTGGCTTTCAATCCCATTTTTCTAATAGAGGGTCTTTCTACAATGGATGAAGAAAAAATAATATTAAATATTGTCGAACCCTTAAAACCCGTTTTAATAAAACCTGAAAAAAATGAGGGCCTGGTCTACTTGCTTATGCCCATAAGAATTTCATAGCAATTTATTCTTAAAACATTTGATAGGTTATAAATTTAATACCAAAACAATTGTCTGTAAATATGAAATCCACGGTCAAAAAAAAGAAAAAAAGTATTTTAATTATAGGTGCAGGAAGACTTGGGACAACATTAGCGTCAGTTCTCTCAACCAATCCGGTTCCGGACTTAAAGGTCAGATATATCGCATCCCGCACAGAAAAATCGCTCATAAAAGCTAAAAAAATAATAGGCAAGCATGGAAGGGAAATAGTATTTACAAAAGATATGATTGAGGGAGTTAAAGACTGCGGCATTATTTTTATATGCACCCCTGATGATGAGATAGAAAAGGTTTGTAATAATATAGCAAAAAATGCCGGGATTAGCTTAAAAGGTAAATATTTTATACACTTCAGCGGATCAAAACGATTGGAAGTTTTAAGAAATGCTAAAAAATTAGGAGCTTATGTGGCCTCTATACACCCAATGAAATCTTTTGCTTCAATAGAAGACTCCATAAGAACAATAGCTGGGACTGTATACGGCATAACTTTTGGAAAAACACATCTTTCTGGAGAATCTATGGAAGCCAAAAATTTTATTATAAACATTGTCGAATCTCTTGGTGGAACAGCAGTTGAAGTAAAAGATGATGATAAACCTCTGTATCATGCAGCAGCGTGTGTGGCTTCCAATTATCTTGTGAGCCTGATAAATTATGCTGTTGAGATAAATGAAAAAATTGGTATAAAATCAGAAGACGCTCTCAAAGGCTTAATTGGGTTGATTGAGAGTACGGTTAACAATATAAAAGAACTTGGCACAAAGAAGTCGTTAACCGGGCCGATTGCAAGAGGTGATACGGGCACCATAAAAGATCATCTTGATAATTTTAAAAAGAATTTTGAAAAGGATGACTATTTGTTGTATAAAGTATTGGGACTGGCGACCAGCAAAATTGCTTATAAAAATAAATGGATAAGCAGGAGGACTTTCGAAGAGTTCAAAACAATCTTTATGGATAGCATGTAAGTTTTTTAAAATAAAATGGAGATAATAAAAAAATCAAAACTAATGACTTCTATCTCTGATTTGTTAAAATCAAAAGGAGAAAAAATTGGGCTAGTGCCTACAATGGGTTATTTGCATAATGGTCACATAAGCCTTATTAAAAAGGCAAAAGCAGAATGTTCAAAGGTTTTCATAAGCATATTCGTAAATCCTATACAGTTTGGACCAGAGGAAGATTTCAAAAGATATCCCAGAAATTTTAAAAGAGACTGCAGTTTTTCTGAAAAAGCAGCAGCAGACTACATTTTTTTTCCATCAACCGACGAAATGTATAAAAAGGATTTTAAAACTTTTGTTGAAGTTAAGGATCTCGGTGATGTGATGTGCGGAAGAGCAAGACCCGGACATTTTAAAGGAGTGTGTACTGTGGTACTAAAGCTTTTTAATATAATAAAGCCAGATATTGCATATTTCGGTCAAAAGGATTATCAGCAGTTGGTCATAATAAGAAAAATGACAAAAGATTTAAATATTCCAGTAGAGATAGCAGAATGCCCGACAGTAAGAGAAGAAGACGGACTTGCAATCAGTCAGCGAAACAAATATCTGTCGTCCGACGAGAGAAAAAATGCGATCATTTTATTTCAGAGCCTAAGGCTTGCAGAAGAGCTTATTATAGGTGGGCAGAAAGACCTGGAAATTGTAAGAAAGGCGGCCATTGAAAAATTGGAAAGTAATCCATTTGTTTCCAAAATTGATTATTTTGATTTTAGAGAAAAGGATATGCTTTACGAGATTGAACAAATTGACAAAAAGACGGCAAAAATTTTAATTGCATCGGCAGTCTGGATAGGCAAAACAAGGTTGATAGATAATATTCTTTTAGAAAATATTTTTTGAAAATTCAATAATAAAAAAAAATATAGAAGAAGGGGCAACAATGATAATAAGTATATTAAAAAGTAAAATTCACAGAGCTACAGTGACAGATGCCCAAATCCATTATACGGGCAGCATAACGATTGATAAAACACTGATGGAACATGCTAAAATTTTTCCATTCGAGAAAGTTATGGTTGTCAGCCTCGATAATGGGGAAAGACTTGAAACTTATGTGATTGAAGGTAAAAAGGGGAGCGGAGAAGTATGTATAAATGGAGCCGCAGCAAGAAAAATTTTAA